>CAIJTV010000149.1:0-31146 GCA_903823635.1 uncultured Planctomycetaceae bacterium | reverse complement strand
GTGGATAGTCGGCAGCACGCATCCAACGGAGATATTCGACAAAACTGGCTGATTGGTCGGGTTGAGGTTCGTTTTCGGGGTCTAACCACGGTGAGGGTGGAGGAGGATTGTTATTGCCGCCACCACCGTTATTATTGCCGCCGCCACCCCTAGGAGGCTTTTTAGGGGATTGGTTGTTATTTGTGGGTTTTATAGCTTGATTTTTTAGGGTGGGTTTTTGAGGGGGATTAGGACGTTGTAACGGAAGTTCATGTTTGGGTTGGGAAGGGCTGGGGCGGCGGCGAACGTCCTGCGAAGGCCGATCCGGTACCTGCCAGCCTGAACTGGGATCTGTGGCTTGGTCCTGCTCCTGAGCGTCCGTACGCTGATGGTCAGTACCATCCAGCCAACTGGCGACGCTGGTGGGATTTCGGTCAGGGCACGCTCGGCGACATGGCCTGCCATTACATGGACCTGCCGTTCTGGGCTCTTGATCTCAAACATCCTGTCCGTTGCGAAGCGGAAGGCCCAAAAGTTCACCCGGAAACCTGTCCGCTCGGGCTGATCGTGAAGTACGACTTCCCGGCCCGTGGATCGATGCCAGCTCTCAAGCTGACCTGGTACGACGGCGATCTGATTCCGAAGAAGGTTGCCGGTCAGCCCGTTCCGGCAAACGGCGTCATGTTTGTCGGTTCGAACGGTTCGCTGTTCTCCGACTACAGTCGCTATCGCTTGTTCCCGGCTGACAAGTTTGCCGACTTCAAGCCACCAGCTCAGACGATCCCAAATTCGATCGGACATCACGCTGAGTGGATCAAAGCCTGCAAGGACGGTTCCCCGACCACCTGCAACTTTGATTACTCCGGTGCTTTAACCGAAACAGTGTTGCTGGGCAACGTGGCCTATCGCACCGGCAAGGCGATTGAGTGGGACGCTGAGAACCTTGTGGCAAAGAATGTTCCTGAAGCTGCCAAGCTGATCACAAAGGAATATCGAGCAGGTTGGGAAGTGGTCTGATCTGTTCTAAGCGAAGATCGCTTGAACCAAAGGAATCCCGGTTGAGTCACATCAACCGGGATTTTTTGTGGCTTTGCGTTTGTGTTTGGAAAAGGATTTAAAAGATAGAAGTATCAGTAATAGAACGGCAAACAAATGTTGATAACTACCATTTCCCAGGTCATAACCTTCTTCTGATAAACACTTTACAGATTCAGACGAAAGTGAGTAACCGTAAGGAAATCCGTGGAAAAGCTCTTTCAAGTCGGTGGGGAAAGAGCAGAAGGATCAACAACCTGTGAAGCGAGCTTCTCAAAGTCATATGCAGAACAAACAAGTAACCTCCGGGTTCACCACAGAGTTATCAACAAGTTATCAACAATTGGCGTCGGGGTCGTTATCAAGGTAGAAGATGAGTCAGAGAACACCAGAATCAGTTTAACTGACTCGATATGCACAAACGAATTATTCAGCCTCAACATATTCAGTTTGAATAACAGTGTCAGGCAGGTTTTTTTTGAGCTCTGCAACAGCAGAATCGCTGGCACCCAAAGCGGTACGAGTGACCTTGAGATCCTTCAATGTCTTCAGGTGAAAGAGAGACGCTGCACCGGCTTCCGTGACTTGAGTTGAGCCTATGTGAAGGAATGTCAGCGACTTCATGTCCTTCAGCAACACCAGGCCACCATCCGCCAGTTTGCTGTTGTCCAAATTGAGCCACAGCAGTTTGGTCAGAGGAGCCAGCAGAATCGCTCCGGCATCCGTAATCTGAACTCGCCAAAGATTGAGCTTCTTAAGATTAGTCAGTTTGGCGAGGTGAGCCATCCCCTCATCAGAGATCAGCGAGTCTTCGCTCAGATCGATTTCTTCCAGTGTTTTGCAGCCAGACAACGCTTCCAAACCGGCGTCACTGACCTGAGTACGAGCCAGACGCAGTTTTCGAATCCTGGGGTACTTTGCGATCAACTTGCAAGAGTCGTCATCAACGACGGTGCCGGCAAGGTAAAGTTCTTCCAGCTCAGAAAGTCCGGAAAGAGCTTCGAGGCCGGGAGTGCCTATCCAGAGGTCGTCCAGCGCCAGAACCTTCAACGACTTGCAGGCAGCCAGAAGTTTCAGACCGTCGTCACTGATCGTCGTTTTGCCGCTCTTTCCGGAGAATCGAAGAGCACGAAGGCCGGTGAAATGGGCGAGCAACTCGGCCGATTTATCGGACAATTCGCAACCACGTACATCCAGACTAGCCAGTTTCGGAACGGCTTTCTCCAGCGCCGTGAGAGTCTCATCGCTGAGGGCAGACTCAGAAAGATTCAATGTTCGCAACGAAGGCAACTTGGCCAGCAGACCGATGATGTCGGACGTGACTTCAAGCTTCGCAAGGCTCACATCGACAGCCGCTCCGGAATCATCCGTCTTTACCACAGCTTTCGCATCGCTGAGGGCTTTGATCGCAGACGTTTCGGATTCACTGATCGGAGGAAGTGCAGGCTTCTGAGCAGGCTTTTCTCCGCAGCCAGCGAGGAGAACCAGAAACACAGACGGGAGAAAAAACCGAGTAGACAGCACAGGAAGGCTCCCAAAGAAACAAAAAACCGGGCAACAAGTTCGGCGATCATAGCGACCAAACGTGTGATACGCAGCCGAACCGGAGTCAGCCTCAGCAATCGCAATGCCGGAGAGAAAGTTGTCAGAACAGTGTCCTGTATCGAAGGACGAAGACCCATCTGAAACATACGATTTCTGATAAGCGACAGGAGTGGCTCAACTCTCAGAAAGGATAACGGGGCGGATGCGAAAATTATTGTTCATGGGACTTCTGTCCACCTTGCTCATTTCACCAGCAAAGGCCGACGAATGGCCGGCATTGCCAGACAAAGATGGAGCAGTCGAACTACCGGCTCAGGAATGGTCACTCCGGCCGGGCCCGCGAAAAATCCGCATCCTGATACATTTCCCGGATGGTACGAAGGAAAGTGTACGGCCAGAGACCGGACTGATGCTGACGCTGCACAACTGGGGAGGAACAGATTGTGTCGGCACCGCGTCTCCTGTGGTACTGGCTCGAAAGCTGAATGTGATCGCGATCTGCGTCAACTACTTGCAGAGCGGACAAGTGGATTCGATTCAGGGGCCCGAGCCCTATGACTTCGGATACCTGCAGGGACTTGATGTTTTGCGTGCACTCTGGTTTGTCCGAAGCAGTTTGCATGAGCAGAACATCCACTACAACGATCGCCGCATCTATTCCACGGGAGGATCTGGCGGCGGCAATGTGACGCTCATGGCCAACAAACTCGCACCGCGAACCTTCGCCAGTGTGATTGACATGTGCGGCATGAAAAAGCTATCCGATGACATCGCCTTCAATCTGCCGGGCGGGAGCGATCTGAATGCTCGCTGGAGTCAGGACAGCACAAACCCGTTTTTCCTTTCGCTCGACGCACAGGAGTTGCGATTCGTCGGGAATCCGGATCATCTCCGTGAAATGAAACGGCTGGACACCGAGTCACAAATCGTCGTCATCCACGGCGTTGATGATAAGACATGTCCGTTTTCGGACGCCCAGGAAATGGTGGCTTTGATGCAGGCGGGCGGCCTTAAGGTAAAGCCCATCTTCGTTGATAAGACGCGTATCGATGGCAAGACCTACACTTCAACAGGACATTCATTGGGCGACCGAACGCGAATAGTTCTGGAACAAGCCGGTGTTGTGAGCGATCAGTCGACACTCCGCGATGTGTCACTTCCCCTTCGAAGTCAGGAACAAACCGACTTCGATCACAAAGACGTGATTCGCTATCGAACGTCTTCGGGAGCATTCATGATTGATTACAGTCACGGTTTCCCGGTCGGCCGGTTTGAAGCAGAGACATCTCTTCCGGACTACCCGGATCACCAGGATCTGACATACCGAATTGATTCAGCAGGTCAGCGGGCTGAAGTTAAACAGATTTCTGACTGGGAGCATCGCCGGGATCACATACGTAGACATCTGGAGCGGATCACCGGAAAGTATCTCTCGCCTATGAAACGAGTTCCGCTGAATCCGATGATCTCTGAAGAGGTCATACTCAATCCTCCAGAGGTGAGTCGCCCATTGCTGAGGCGAAAGCTAACGTATCAGTCGGATGCGGAGAGTCGCGTGCCGGCGTATGTGTTCATTCCGCTTTCAGAAACCTCCGAAAGAAAACAGAACAGCGATCAGAGTCCCGCGAAGACAACAGTTCCGTATCCAGGAGTGTTGTGTCTGCAACAAACGACCTCGGCCGGAAAGGATGAGCCAGCCGGTCTTCAGGGCGACCCGGACATGAAATATGCGCTCGAATTGGCCGAAGCCGGATTCGTGACGATCGCTCCCGACTACCCTTCATTTGGCGAATACACTCACGATTTCGACGCTGACCAGTACCAAAGCGGAACGATGAAGGCGATCTGGGACAATTCTCGAGCCATCGATCTGCTGGAAACGATGCCGGAAGTGGATCCCGCCCGAATCGGCAGCATCGGTCATTCTTTGGGCGGTCATAATGCCATTTTCACAGCGGTGTTTGAGCCCAGAATTCAGGCGATCGTGTCCAGCTGCGGATTCACGAGTCTCTCGGAGGACGATCTTCCCAGTTGGACAGGTCCTCGCTACATGCCATTGATCGCGACGTCATTTGAAAATGACATTCGAAAAATGCCGGTTGACTTTCATGAGCTGATTGCGGCTCTCGCCCCACGGCCGTTCATGGCCTGCTACGCGGAAAAGGATGATGATTTTTCAGCGTCCGGTATTCGCCACGTGCAGCAACAGGCCGAATCGGTGTACAAGCTGTACAATAGCGAATCGCACTTGCAGTCAGTCGGAGTTGATGCGGGCCACTCATTCCCCAGAGTGTCGCGAGAGCGAGCTTATCAATTCCTCACCGAACACTTAAAGCACCAACCGAGACCGAACAAATGACCGAACCGGAATCACAGCCCCTCACAGCCGCGACCTTGTGTACGACACGCTGCGTGCCTTGCGAGGGCGGCGTGCCGCGAATGACGCCGAAGGAAGCAGAAGTGCAACTCAAAGAACTATCAGGATGGGAACTGCTTTCTGGTCCGGATCGAATCAAGAAGAGCTGGACGGTCAAGAATTTCGTCGCCGGGCTCGAGTTCTTTCAAAGTGTCGCCGCTGTTGCCGAGGCCGAGGCGCACCATCCCGATCTGCATTTGGTCGGCTATCGAAATCTCACGATCGAAATCTGGACTCACGCAATTCAGGGGTTGTCATTGAATGACTTCATCCTTGCTGCCAGGATTGATCAACTTCCCATCCGACTGAAATAAGGAATAACCGTGGCCCGCTTCCCCAGAATGTGCAACATCATCCAGCGATTTGAGACCCCTCGCGTCGCTGATATCCCCGGCGAAATCCGTGCTCAGATGGAATCCCTTCGCCTGACGGAAAAGATTCGACCCGGGCAGAGCGTAGCGATTCCGGCTGGTAGTCGCGGCATCACCAATATTGCTCTGATTCTGCGGGAAATCGCGGCCTATTTCACATCGATCGGGGCAGCACCGTTTCTCGTCCCCGCGATGGGCAGCCATGGTGGAGGAACAGCGGAAGGCCAGCTAAAAATGCTGGCCAGTCTGGGCGTTACCGAAGAATTCGTCAAAGTGCCGATTCGTGCCACGATGGAAACCCGCATCGTCGCTCAGACTTCCAACGGCATGCCGGTGCATTTTGATCGATTTGCCTCCGAAGCCGATCATGTGTTCGTTGTCGGGCGAGTGAAACCGCACACAAAATTCGTCGGTCCGGTCGAATCCGGGCTGCACAAAATGATGCTGATCGGCCTCGGCAAACACGAAGGGGCGAAAATTTACCATAAGGGTATTTTGACGATCAGCTTCCCGGAAATCATCGCCTCAGTCGCCGAACGAGTGCTGGATGTTTGTCGGGTCTGCGGCGGGATGGCGATTCTCGAAAATGCCGAAGACGAAACCGCTCTGCTGGAAGCCGTTCGTCCCGAAGAATTCGGAACACGAGAACCCGAATTGCTGAAGCTGGCTAATCAATGGCTGCCCCGACTGCCGTTTGCTGACGTCGATTTGCTGATCGTGGATCGCATGGGCAAGAACATCAGCGGCGTCGGAATGGATGCGAACACCGTTGGACGGAAGTTCATTGATCACGCCGCGACCGATAAGGACCTTGCTCGATGTCGACGGATCATGGTGCGATCGCTGACGAAAGAAACCTACGGCAATGCAACCGGAATCGGCATGGCCGAATTTACGACGCAGCGCTGTGTGGATCAGATCGATCAGGAGATTACTCGAATCAATTGCATCACCGGCAATCATCCGGAAGCGGCAATGATTCCGGTGACACTGCCCAACGATGCATTAGCGGTCGAGACGGCTCTTCAGACCATCGGGATGGTCGAACCGGAGAACGCTCGAGTTGTCCAGATCTCAGACACATTGCATCTGACCAAAGTCCGAGTGTCTGAAGCTTACTTCGATCAGGTCCGGGCCAGCAGTCATCTCAGCTTTGATGGAGAACCGTTTGATTTCCCGGTAGGCGAAGACGGCTGGATGAAAGATGTGGATGGGGTGCATCATTAAGCCTTGGTTCCGCTCTTCGTTTACCGCCGAGCCGGAGGCGACACGAACGGATCAAATCATGCAAAAAACAGGACTTCATCATAACCCGAGGCGTAAGCGAGGGATTTTGGGGAAGAACTGTCGCGAACGCGAAATCGCTATCCCTCACTGACGTATCGGGTTGGGATAGTCGCAAATGCGCAACTTCAAACGGCGACGGCCAGGCGGAAAACAAAAAAACGGCTGAGCTGCCCGGAGGCGACTCAGCCGTTTCGTGTTTCTGTGCTGGAAAGTACCAGTCAGACTACTTTCCCTTAGCAGCTGGCTTCTTAGCAACTGGAGCCTTTGCAGGCTTAGCAGCGCCGGTCTTAGCCTTGGTTGACTTGGCGGCACCAGTCTTTGCCTTTGTTGACTTTGGTGCAGCTGGCTTTGCAGCGGCTGTCTTTGCCTTTGTGGACTTTGCTGCAGTTGTCTTTGCTGCGGTGCTCTTTGCGGCCATTACCATTTCCTCCGTGAGGATTCTTTGACACCGATGAAATTTGCAGGATGTCCGCCGGTGTCAGGCACGAACAACCGCGAGTACTCTTAGGTTGCGGTGGGGCCAAAAAAGACCCACCTGTGACAACCCTCCGGGGTTATAGATGAGTTAAGTCGATTGCGTCAAGCAGAAATCCTTGGACGACAAGGCGTTCCTGACTTCATCCTGTCGCTAAGTTGGTGACCGACGTTAGTTGATGAAGGACGACAGCAGAGTTGTTCAGACAGCTTTGATGTATGGGTCATCACATCGATAATCACTGCTCCGCCACCACACGTCATCCCCGCACACATCGCACAGATCCCCTTCCTTTTGGTGAGATTATCAGGGCTCCGAATATCGCGTCTTGACGCAGACAGACCGGCAGATAGACTGACCTGAACGATTTGTAGCCTATGCTACATCCGGTTGCGAAGAAAAAAGGAAGCTGGAGTTATGCAGAAGTGGCTGCTCAGTGCTGACGCAGTAGCGTGTCGCATGGCGAACCGAAACTCGTCATTTTTGCACCGGTTTTTGCTGACTTTGCTGGTGCTTTTCACTGGTTGCCAGAACGGCGATCCTTCAACAGCTACGAGCGAAAACAGTACGTCGAGCAACGGCGGTCGACTGAAAGTTGTGGCCACCGTCGGCATGGTGGCTGACGTCGTTCGAGAGATTGGTGGCGAACGGATCGAGCTGACTCAGCTCATGGGTCCGGGGGTTGATCCACACCTCTACAAAGCCACTCGAGATGACGTGCAGCAGATCATGACCGCCGATCTGGTCTTCACCAATGGCCTGATGCTGGAAGGTCGACTTGAAGACACCTTCAATCGCATCGCGCAGAAAAAGCCGGTTTTCGCGATGACCCGAGATTTGCCTCAGGATCTTCTCCTGAAGCCCGACGGCGCCGGCGATCACCCTGATCCGCATGTCTGGATGGATGTGGCCGCGTGGGCCAATTGTCTTGATGTGATCACCGAAGGACTCAGCAAGTCGCTGCCCGACCATGCGACGGAGTTCCAATCTCGCGCTGTTGAATATCGAAAAACTCTGCAGGCCCTGCATGAGTATGGACTGTCCGCGATCGGTTCAATTCCAGAATCAAGTCGAGTGCTCGTGACGTCGCACGATGCGTTCAACTACTTTGGCCGTGCTTACAATCTGGAAGTACTTGGCGTTCAGGGGCTGTCGACAGAATCCGAAGCCGGGTTGCAGCGGATCAATGAGCTGGTTGATCTGCTGGTTGAGCGAAAGGTTCCGGCTGTCTTTGTGGAAAGCAGCGTGCCTCAAAAGAACATTCTGGCCCTGATCGACGGCGCGAAGTCTCGCGGACACGACGTCAAGATTGGCGGGGAGCTGTTCTCTGATGCGATGGGAGCTGCCGGCACCTATGAGGGCACTTACCTCGGGATGCTCGACCACAATATTACGATGGTCGCCAGAGCTCTCGGCGGAACCGCCCCGGAACGCGGCCTTTCCGGCAAGCTGACGTTGCCAAAGGAACAACCATGAGCGGATCGATCACCCAGCCACCCAATAACTCGTTGCCACTTTCTGTGAAAGATCTCACAGTCGCGTGGTACCGCAAGCCGGTGATCTGGGACGTGGGTCTGGATGTCTCTCCCGGGCAATTGGTCGGCGTGATCGGCCCCAACGGAGCCGGCAAAAGCACATTTCTGAAGGCCATCATGGATCTCGTCCCGCGGGCCTCGGGGCGAATCGAGATCTTTGGCCAGTCTTACAAACGCAGTCGTCACCGCGTCGGCTACGTTCCCCAGCGCGAAAGCGTGGACTGGGATTTTCCAGTCAGCGTGCTGGATGTTGTGACGATGGGGCTTTACGGGAAAATCGGCTGGTGCATGCCGGTTCGCCGCAAACATCGAGAAGCCGCTCAACAGGCTCTTGAGCGAGTCGGAATCGGCGAATTTGCGAATCGACAAATCAGTCAGTTATCCGGAGGCCAGCAGCAACGCACATTCCTCGCTCGCGCGCTCGTGCAGGATGCGGACCTGTATCTGATGGACGAACCATTTGCGGCAGTCGACGCTGCGACGGAAAAAGCCATCGTGCAGATTCTGCGGGAGATGAAGCAGGCCGGCAAAACCGCGATTGTGATTCATCATGATCTGCATACGGTCCCGGAATACTTCGATTCGGTCGTGTTGTTGAACATGCGAGTCGTTGCAAGTGGTCCGACCGATACCGTTTTCACTCGAGATAATCTCGAAAAGACCTACGGCGGCCGACTGACACTGCTGGACGAGGCCACCGAAGCGATGCGACGTCGGGAGCGGACGCTGTGAGAACTCTCTGTGCTCTCCATAGCTTTCTCGCATTCGCAGCATCATCTTTGACGGATCGTTCAATTCGCTGGCCTACGTGGCCGGAGTGGCAACGTGTGTTGTTACTTCAGGACTACAACACACGCGTCGTTATGCTTGGGACAATGCTGCTGGGGCTGGCCGCCGGCATGGTTGGCAGCTTCACCCTGCTCCGCCGCCGAGCACTCATGGGTGATGCTCTGAGCCATGCGACATTGCCCGGGGTTGGCCTGGCGTTTCTGATTGCTCCCAGTCTGGGATTGGCAGAAAAGTCACTGCCGGTTCTTCTCACAGGTGCGGCTTTGAGTGGTATCGCCGGAGTCATAGCGATTCTCTACGTTCGCAACCTGACCCGACTCAAGGAAGATGCCGCTCTGGGAATTGTGCTGAGCGTCTTTTTCGGCGCCGGGATCGCGATCCTGTCGATCGCTCAACAGTCCGTCGGACATTCGGCCGGGCTGGAGTCGTTCATTTATGGTAAGCCAGCGTCGATGATTGAATCCGACCGGCTTCTGATCGGTTGCTCCGGCGTTTTGACGCTGCTCATCATGGGCGTGCTGTTTAAGGAACTGACATTACTCTGTTTCGATGAGGGTTTCGCGAAATCGCGAGGTTACCCGGTCCTGCTTCTGGATCTTGTGCTCATGGGTCTGGTCGTGATCGTCACTATCATCGGACTGCAGGCTGTTGGTTTGGTGCTGATGATCGCTCTGCTCGTCATCCCGGCCGCGGCCTCTCGTTTCTGGACGCAGAATCTGAAGCAGATGATATTGATATCAGCAGCGATCGGCGGAGCAGGCGGTTTTCTTGGGGCCGCGATGAGTGCGTTGTTTCGCAACCTTCCCGCCGGCGCCATGATTGTTTTGGTCTGTAGCTCGCTGTTTTTTATCAGCATGATGTTTGGGACGGAACGTGGTGTGGTTGTGAGAGCTCTTCGCCGGCGTGATCTGAATCGCAGCGTTGATCACCAGCATCTGCTTCGCGGGATGTTTGAGCTGCAGGAATCGCGCGGCCCCAAAGCTGGAATCCCCTTTTCCGAACTGCAGACTCTGCGAAGCTGGTCGTCGCACAGACTTCTGAAAGAGATCGAACGATGTCGCCGACAGGGGCTCGTCTTTCGCAACAGTGATCAAAAACTGTGTCTGACCAGTTCGGGGTTGGTTGAAGCATCCCGACTGGTTCATGAGCATCGCCTTTGGGAGCTGTATCTGATCACTCATGCGGATGTTGCTCCAGGACGAGTCGACCAAAGTGCGGATGCGATCGAGCACGTTCTCGAACCCGAATTGATCGCTCAACTGGAAGAATTGTTGCTTCAGAAACGCCGAGTCCAGGGGATTGCTCCCAGCCCGCATCCGGTTGATGCCACGGAGCACGTCTCATGAGCGCGCTCAGCAATTGGTCATGGGACTATGATGGCTGGATCGTGCTGGCTGGAATCCTCTGCGCCGTTGCAGCATCGCTGCCAGGAAATTTTCTGCTGCTCCGCCGCATGAGTCTGCTGGGCGATGCAATCAGCCACGCGATTCTCCCCGGTCTGGCGGTCGCTTTTTTGATTACTGGCAGCCGTTCGAGTCTTCCGATGTTTCTCGGGGCGGTGGTGGTCGGCTTGTTGACGGCCGTCTTCACCGAATGGATTCGCAACTTCGGAGAAGTCGACGAAGGCGCTTCGATGGGCGTCGTGTTTACTACGCTCTTCGCCCTGGGACTGGTGATGATTGTTCAGGCCGCCGATCACGTGGACTTGGATCCCGGTTGCGTGCTTTACGGATCACTGGAGACGACCACCTTCGACATGGTGGATGTAGCCGGAACAGAAATTCCCCGAGTCGTGTTGGTGCTGGCTGCCGTGACGGTCATCAATCTGGTCGTGGTGGTACTTTTCTTCAAAGAGCTGAAACTCAGCGCGTTTGACCCGGCTCTGGCCACCACTTGTGGCATCAGTGCCAGACTCATGCATTATCTCCTGATGATCATTGTGGCCGTGACGGCAGTCGCCAGTTTTGAGTCTGTCGGAAATATTCTGGTCGTCGCCATGTTTGTCGTCCCGCCCGCGACCGCGTTCTTACTGACGGAACGATTGCGATCGATGATCATCGTCAGCGCGCTGATCGCAGCCGTGTCAGCGACTTTGGGGCACGTATCAGCATTGGTCGTGCCGAACTGGTTTGGTTATCGCAGTACCAGCACATCCGGGATGATGGCTCTGTGTGCCGGGATAATCTTTTTTCTGGTTTCGTTGTTAGCACCACAGCATGGAGTATTGATCAGGATCCTGCGTCGCCAGCGGCTGTCTCGCAGAATTCTTTCCGAGGACCTGATTGCTCTGCTGTACCGGATGGACGAAAGAAAATCGGGCGTTGTGGCGTCGATCGACCAACTACGAGCCGCCCTGCTCTCCGGCGGCTTAATGAGTTCTCTGCTGATGAAGCAGCATGCACGAAAAGGCCACGTCATCGCCACAGCGAACGGCTATCAGCTTACGGATTCCGGTCGCCGTCTTGGAGCAGAATTGGTTCGTTCTCATCGGCTGTGGGAACAGTATCTGGTTTCTGAAGGTGGCGTGGCGGTCGATCGAATTCACGGTCAGGCTGAACAATTGGAACATTTCACTGGCCGCGAATTGCGAGACCGTCTGCAACAGGAAACCTCGGCCCCGGTAATCGATCCTCACGGTAGCCCGATCCCGCCGGAGTAGCGGACGTAGAAATGTCGTACGTTCGGCATTCGTGGCCGAGAACAATTCGACGGGCAGGAATGCCCATCGTACGGGAACAACACCCTTTACAGACGGTTTCAGGGTGCCGACAACTTCTTCAGGATGTTGCGAGTGATCTGTTCGACCACCGCGTCACCGCCGCGCAGGCCGTGAGCCCAGTCGGTGGAACCACAGGTGAAGACGGTGCCGCCGTCGGTGCGAATACCCAGGCACGCCGCGCCGACTCGACCCTGTTCCCACTGGTCATACCACTCGCAGTCGTCCGGAGCCCATTGAGCCTGACACGTCGCGAGCACTTCAAAGGACTCGGGAGTCCCGTCGCGATGAGTCGGGGAGGGAACGCCGTCCTTCCATTGCAGCTCACAACCGTCACATTCGTAACCAACGATCGTATGCTGGCCACCGAAGCTGTCGCCGGGCTTCAGATTTGTATCGGCAAACATCCAGTGATCGGGGCGATGAACCGTAAACGCTCCGCTGCCGTCCATGAACTGGCCGTGGCTTTTGTGATATCCGCCGTACAGGAAACCGACACCCGTCAGGAGATTTTCCGGCCGCTTCACCAGATGGTGGCTCCATGTCGTCGTCAGCAAACTATGGTCGTCAGTCTTGAACACCGGGTCGAGATTAAACGTCTGTTTGTAACAGGTCAGAGCCTGTCCGTTCTCTTCGGGACGAACCTGCCAGCAGCAGGTGTTCCCGCTGAAAAAGGCCACGTTCCCGCCCTTCGCGATCCATGCTTCCAGGCGATCACGCATCCCGGCAGACCAGTATTCGTCATGGCCAACGCTTAGAACCAGAGAATAGTGTTCGAGTAGTTCCGGCCGCTGCTCCAGATCGAGATTCGAGCAATAGTCGATCACGAAGCCGTTTGATTCTGCCCAGGCGACAAATGGTTGTTCCCAGTTGGGAAACAAACTGCTTTGAGGTCGCTGAAAGGACACTCGATGCCCCTGCAGATTGGCTCGACCATGGTAAGCGTACAAGCTGCTGCCGCCCCAGTTGTTGTAAGCGTTGTAGGTGTTCGTGGCGAGCTGAAGCAGGATCTTTACGTTCTTGTCGAAGCTCGAAGGACGAACAACAAACCATGATTCCGTCTCGGCTGTCCGGCGGTTACGAGCGACAAACTTGCCGCCTCCATCGGTGACTTTAAATGTGGCGGTGTAGTATCCGGACTTCCACTCGGAAGGAACCGGCATCGAAAAGCTAATCGGCCAGCCACACCCATTGGCGCTGGCATGTTCGGGAATTGGATGAGCTCCGCCACCTGGGATGCCGGACTTCTGAAACACGACCTCGCGTTTGGCACCGATGCGAGCAATCTCCAGGCTGTACTCGGCCGCAGTGGTGGACGTGTGACAGGCCAAGTCTTCTTTGGCCGCGACGCTTGTCCGATCCGGATACGCTTCGATGTACAGGCTGGGAGGCAACTCGGACTGAGCAACCGCGGTGGGATAAGAGCCGGACAGGATCGTCAGTATCACCATCAGACACAATGTCTGAAACACAGGAACTCTCATTGCAGCGTGTCCTTCATCGGAAGTCGGGGAATGGGTCAAACATCCAAGGTCCAGAGTATCCTGAACAGAAAAGAGACCTCGGAGCGAGTCCAAAAGTGGTGACGTCTAACCCATGATCATGGTCGCATCGTACTGATACAAGCCAATCACCATCCCGACGGCCAGCTCTGCCAGGATAATCAGCCAGAACTTGACAGGGGATTTCTCGCGGTAAACAACCTCGTGATTTCCCGGCCTCCCCAGGATCGCTATGCCAAACCAGAGCTGAGCCAGGAATCCCAGCAGAAACAATCCTTGTACCAGAAAGGGAATCAGATCTCTGAACATGAATCAGCTTCTGGATCGTGAGATTTGGGTGCATCTGTCATAGCAACGATCGCTATCAGCGGGGTAACAACACATCCCAGCAGTGTGGCGAAGGCGACTTTGGCCAGCAGGAACCAGAATGTAGCGATCGTGTCGGAACCAAACAAACTCCAGGTGGCCATCACGGGGCCGATCAAACTTATCAGGCCGGTCAGACCAAACTTTGTCGCCCGCCAGATCAGACCGCCTCGGAAGAACCGAACCCACGTTCCGGTCATGTCAACGGTGAGTGAAGCAGCTTCACCCCGAGCCACCTGACCTCGCACGATCGGCGTTGCAATCAGACACGTTATCGCCGGGAGCAAATAACAAGCGCCCAGAAAATCGGTGACCGCTCCCTTATCGAGAACCCAGACAGTGACGGTCGCCTGCTGGCGAAAAGTGATCCAGCCGATGCCAAACGTGATGGCGGCGTTAATGAAGATCGGGATGACCACCTGCCCGATCAGCAGATAGCGAATAACGTCAGGCGGCAATTTCATCGGTATCCCGCAGGAAAAGAGCATTTCAGGTCCACGGTGACCGGCAACAATTGCCGAAAGTTCTCCGATTCAACGGACAGTCCTGGAAGAAGAGTTTTCGGACTGCGTGGAATCGGACAAGTATGCCGAAAAGAGAAGACAGGAGAAAGCAGGAGTCCCAAATCATGACAGAAGCTGAATTCGTCGAAGTCTTACGCACCAGCGTCAATGAGCTTCTGCGCTGGGTTGGTTTCGGCACCCTGACCGGCCTCGCAGCCAAGGCTGTGATGCCAGGCCGCGATCCCGGTGGTGCAGTGGCGACCATGCTGACCGGCATCGGGGGCAGCGTGATCGGATGCGGAACCGTGCTGTTCTTCTGGCGCGACGCCACGGTGGATCCGATCAGTGTGAAGGGCTTCTTCGCTGCTGTCTTCGGAGCATTCACACTGCTCTTCTTCTATCGCCTGCTGGCCGGATCGTTTCTCAAAGAAACAGACGATGGCGAAGATCGCTGGATGCATAAACTCCGCCGCCGGTCCAAACGCCGTCAAGTGGTTGAAGACATCATGCGAGATGCAGCGTAGCCCTATTCCTTTGGGATGTAGTGCAGCGTGTAATACGCGGAAGAATGCAGCAGAGGCATTCCGGCTTTTGACTTCAGTGCGTCCGCATGAAGTTCATGCACATGACCGCGCTGCAGGCCGTCGACCTTCAGCCGAACCGACAACCCGTCCTCAGCGACAGCGACTTCCTTGACGGTCGGCGTTGTGTGATCGACCTCCGGACTGCCGTATGACGACTGAAAGATGTAGCAGTAGGTTTGCAGCTTCCATGTGTCCGGCTTGCGAGCAATCTCGGGATCAACAGGTTCTGTGAACGTCAGCTCGAAACCGTCCGGCTTCGCACGCATCTCGTGAATCTCAAACGGCACCTTTCCGGTCCAACGCAGGCGTTCGAGCGAGAATGGTTTTGTGCCGCGGGAGCCCCAGCCACGATTTGTGCCGCCGACGAACATCGAACCATCGTCCATCATTCGCAGAGCCAGTGTGCCTGAGCCGATGCCTTCGCGAAACGGGAAGCAAGCCCCCTGATAGTGCCCATCGACTTTCTCGATGAAGCATCGCATCACGGTGCTATGTGTCACGTCGCCCACGAACATCTGATTCTTAAACGGGCCGAACGTTCCACCGCTCACATCACATGCAATCCCACTCGCGCTTTGGCCCATCTTCTGATAGGGGAACAGGATGACGGGTGGCTCATACTCCGGAATCTTGTCCGCTTCCACGACGATACGGCTGCCGCTTTCGGGTTCCTTCGGAGCCGACTTCGCCCCGCCTTCGGTCTTTGAGAACCAGCGATTGCCTCCGGGATGTCCCTGAAACGAACCGGGACGCAGCCATTTCAGGCTACTTGTGCCATTCCACGGGCCCTGATTGTCTGTGTAGAAGACGTCGCCTTCGGCGTTAAAGGCGATGCCACCGGGCGAGCGAATTCCGCTGCACGTCGGAATCATTTTTCCGTTCGGATCGATCCGGACCGCCCAGCCTCGCCATGGGCAGTCGCTGCCAAACGAACCCGTCAGACACAGCACGACCCACATGTTCCCGTCCTTGTCGAACGGTGAACCAAAGGCATACTCGTGATAGTCACCGTTGATGCCCCAGTTGTCGCTGAAGGTTTCGATTTCATCAGCCAGACCATCATCATCCGTATCACGCAGCCGAGTCACTTCTCCACGCTGAGTGGCGTAGAGCCAGCCGTCTTTGAACGTCAGCCCCAGCACTTCATGAAGGCCCTGAGCAAACAATTCGTAGGTGGCTTTGGTCGGATCTTCGTCCAAAGGATTCGTGACGCGATAGATGTCACCGCGGCGAGTTGAAACAGCCAGCGTCCCGTCGGGAAGAGGTTCAATCGCACCGGCTTCCAACACGATCCCTTTTGGAATCGTGAAGCGGGCGAGTGGGTAATAGTCGTCCTCGGTCGGGACAGTTGTCTGAGCAACAACAATGGCCTGCAGAAAGACAGCAGCAAGGCAGGAGAAGAGGATATGTTTCATGGTGATAACCTGAACGCGGTGGGCGATGGCGAGACTTGTAGGAAACTGAAATACCAGAGCAAGAGAGTTACCAGGTCATGATGATCCGGACCGTCGCTGTTTCTCCAGCGTTGACCGTCATCGGGATTAACAGCTCCCGGCGATTATTGATCGTCCGCACGATCGGCTCTTTGCCCTCAATCTGAAAGCGAACGCCATCGACAATGACGGCGCCATCGCTCTCCTCAGCGGTTTGTCCGCTGGCAATTCGCAGCCACGCATTCTCCAGCTTGCCGGCAGGCGCGACAGTGATGGTTCTTTGCAGCCCGTTGTCCGGACTGGTTTCGAATGGCAGGATAGTGTCTGTCACGTTTGTTTCGTTCCAGCGATACTTGAACGTCGGAACGCCCGCTTTGTCCAAAGAGTAGCCCTTGAAAGCGAAGCCGTTTTCTCGCGGATTTCCATCGGGCCAGGCACCATCCAGCGATTCCAGCGAAGCCAGAGGCGGCCCGGCGGGTAGCGTCATCACATGATCTCCCAGCGGAACCTGATTGCCGGGACCACGATCGACCCAGTGCTTTGAGGCGTCAATAAAGGCGCCATGCCAGATCAATCGTGGCGTCATGTGTTCCGCGTCCCAGGCAAAATGAGCCTTCGCAGCGAACCCCACCGCGATGCCTCGAGGAGACAGGCCTTCCAGAAAGTTGCGATAGATGATCGGACGATCGCCAGGCATGAGTTCGATCGCCTCCCGCTGCAATCCGCTGGGCACCTTGGCGTTCTTGCCATCCAGCAGATAGGCCCAGATGGCTTCAATCTGCACATCCGAATCACCATTCAGAATATGCGGTACGACCGAGCGTCCCTTCGGCCAGGCAGCCGGCATGCGAGTTCCGCTGCGATACTTCTGTGGATCCAGCAGATACCGATGAAACCACTCCCGACGCAGGCGGCGAGTCATCGTTGTCATATCCAGTGACTGAATTCCAGTCGCGGCATACTTGTCGAACGTATGGCACTTGATGCAGGACAGCGCCTGATCACCAATCATCAGACGGGCATCGGCTTTGATACGATGTTCGGGTTCTGGAAAAGTGACCGGCTTGTCTTCGCCGAGTGCATCTGTGGAGGCAAACAGGGTGACCAGCGATCCGGTTTGGCTGGACCCGAATTTTGGCATACGAGTCGCCATGTAAGGTCGGTCCTTGGCTCCTTCGTTCAGAATCGTTTTCAGCCAGTTCTCATTCAACTTATCACCCGCGCCGTCCAGGGATGGGGGAATTCGCCCTTCGTCGCCCATCTCGGGAATGCTTCCCACGAACAGGTGATTCATCGGCTCAGAAACACCTCCCAGCGAACCTCGGGTGTGGCAGGCATAGCAATTCAGTGTCAGCAACGTGTCATGAATGGCTTTAGCGGCCAGAGAAGGATCGTTTGGTGATTTGCCAGCGTCTGGTGATTGACGAGCGGCCTCCAGTGCGGCTGTGATATCGGTTCTCTGCTGTTCCGTCAGAGCAAACGCCGGAATGTTGTCTGCGGGCTTTTCCGCGAGACAGCCTCCGGATGTTTTCATCGCTGTGAACACCGGAGCTTTCCCGGTCCAGGCCAGCTTCTTATCTCCATCGCCATGCTGATGGCAGGCCGCACAACCCAGAGACTGAAACGCCTGTAGACCTTTCTCAACCAGCTCCGGAGAAGCCGCTGGCACGGCTGTGGTTTCTGCGGCGCGAAGATCCTTTGTCAGAGTGACCAGTCCTGCAAGAGGCTGGCGAGGCAACTCCGGGCCTTCAATTTCGACGGCCAGTTCTTCCTGCCCGTGGTACTCGAAATACTCCACGACGAGTTCATACGCACCCGCCTTGTATTCGGCCTCCCCGTCGCGAAATCCGCCGGGGTGGATTCCATCGTTATCAACAATGACTTCTCCATTGATCAGCAATCGAGCACCGTCATCAGAACTCAGATGAAAGCGATAACGTCCGTCTTTGGGCAGGTGCACAAAGCCGCTGAATCGCAAAGCAAACAGTTCGTCCTTCGGCGAGACTCCCACGGAAAAGTCAGTGGTCTTGCCCGATGAGACAGCTTTCAGTTGCGTGAAATCCGGAACCTTCTGCCAGTCACCTTCAAAGTACTCGAAGTTGATATTCGGTTCGACGTCGACGTCCTTCAGCAGATAGCTAGCGATGTCGCGAGCTTCTTCCGGAGTCAGATTCAATGCTGGCATTCGACCCGATGGACGAACGGCATGGGGATCTCTCAGAAAGTTGATCAGACTGGAGAGGCTGTATTTCTGTTCCAGCTTTCCTAAAGGCATCGCGAAAGCGGGACGAGTCCACTTTGTCACCGGCTTATCCTCAGTGTCTTCTTCGTCCTCTTCAGTGGCCTGCCCGGCTGAGATCCCCCGGCGAATCTGGTCGATAACAGCGTTGTCTCGACGATCTGAATGACATGCTGCACAACCCACTTTGTGAAACAGCTCTTCACCTCGGCGGACAGCATCGACGCCAACCGCAGTGGCTCGCCATGCCGAACCCTGAGTCAGGAACGCCGTGAGCGCATCAACGGTCGCTGGATCCGTCTTCAAATGTGTGAGACGTGGCATCGCAGAACCAGGCTTCTCCGCCTGAGGATCTGCCAGGAACCGTTTCAGATACTCCGCACTGGACCGTTCGCCAACCTGTGTCAGGATGGGCGCTAGTCGAGGTGGCACGGGTCGATCAAGAAGTTTTCCATGGCATGACTGACAGTTCAGCTCCGAGATCAGGAGTGATCCTGCTTCAACGCTTGTCAGCTTCTCTGCTCGAAAGCGTTCGTAGCCCGGGACGATGACGTGTTGGTCTGCAGCCTGACTCAGCGTGGACAAAGATGCTATTACAGAACACAGAGCAAATTGGACAGAAAGATGGCGGGACATCATGGTCAGTGTCTCAAAGCAGTTCGGCAGAAAAGTGGAGGGAGGAATCTTGCAGAACCCGGCTCGGGAAAGCAACGCAGTGAGACGCCGCGTTTCCGGATCACGAACAGGCTGACACATTGAGCCCGAGACGGTCGCGGTTTATGAATTGAGTCGCATCCTGCGCACTTCTGTTTACCGCCCAGCCGGAGGCGCCGGCTTTTGAGTTGGCGGGCGCCTCCGGCTGGGCGGTAAACGGTCGAGCCAACATTCGGCCAAAGGAGTGTCATCATTCTGACATGTTCTGAGCACAAGTGATGACAGCGAGCGATCAGTCAGCTTGAGGCAAAGTCGTAAAACACGCCTGTTTTCGTTCGGAATCCGTCGAACCGGAGATTGGCACGGGAAATGAATTATCAGAAGAACGGCATCAATGAACTGATGCCAACATCCAAGTCACCCCTGCTCAAGACGGAAGGACACTGCAATGAAGACATCCGTAATTCGCGGCCTGGGATTAATGGGCCTGCTGTTGTTAACAAACTCAACGACCAGAGCAAATGACCTGGTCGATTTCTTAAATGCCCTGAACGGAAACTCGCATCATCGCAACGCTCCACCAGCGATTCAGCCAGTTGGGCACCATGATCATGATGGACATGACATGCATGGTTCCGGATATCGTGGCCATGAAATGACTGGACGAGACGTCTACAAACGCAATATACACGTGGCTGACCGCGACATGAATTATCTGGGTTACTCACAGAACCAGGGAAGTTATGGTCGCCATGGACACGGTGACGTTGATCAGAATCGAGTGAACCTGAGAGACGAAAGTTACGGCCGATCAGGTCGCAGTCACTACTCCAGCCGCTCCGGTGCTCATATCAGCTTTCGAGTAAGCTCGAATCAGAATCCGGCTTATGGCCAACCCATCTACTTTCCATCACAGGATACAGTTCAGCCTTTGCCACCTGTTCAGGAACTGCCACCAGTTCAGTCGTATCCGGTGAATCCTGGCTACCCAGTAGCTCCCGGCTATCAGACAGCTCCCGCGTTTCCTCATCAGATTGGAGAGATCGTTGACTGCCAGGTACCTTTGGCAACGTGCGTCCGAGTAGAAGATGAGTGCAACATTGCTCCGAACGCTGTGCCAGTCGTCGTTGCCGTTCGAGACCCCAGAATGTGTGAACATGACGTCGTGGAAAGAATAGTCTTCGTTCAGGTTTGTGTGCCTCCATGCCCTCCTCGATGCATCCACATCTCACCTTGCCATACACGAGTGACGATGGATTTTGGAACGTATGAAGTCGACATCAAATCAAAGAATGGCATGATCGTGGTTGACTACGACAACTAAGGCCGCGATCAAGGCGACAACAACAGAATCGCCAATCGATAATGTCCTTCATGGTCAGTCGGGTGACCTGACCATGAAACCACTCGCGGGTGCCGAGGTCTCAGACTTCGGCACCCGTTTCGGTTTTGAGGCAGCCGGAAGCAAGAACTCTGAGCCTGAGGCGCTAGCCGAATCGACAGAAGAATCGGCTAGCGCCTCAGGCTCAAGGCCATGGGACGAGCAAGATGTTTGTTTCTGTTCGCCGGCTTAATCGCTACATCAATTACAGTCGTTGTCGCATGTCTGACGGGACCGCGGATTCCCGGCTCAATCCCAATCGGTCTTTGGAGCATATGCCAGGCTTTTGGTAGTTCGCTCTCCCTGAAGTCCATCGAAGCTGAAGGCCATGCACCATGGATACGCTCAACCGAAACATCACTATTGGCGTTGGCGTCGTTTTGGCAGTGTTGTTCGTCCTTGCTGGCGGTGGCGTACGTCAGCCTGAACCCATCAATGATCCCTGGTTTCGGCAGGCGGTGCTGGAAAACAGTCATCCTGTGGTTGTGAAGTTTGGAGCCGACTGGTGTGGTCCTTGTCGCGGAATGGACGCAGCCATTGACGACCTTGAGCCTCGATTCTCAGCCCGCGCGAAGTTCCTGAAGATCGATATCGATAAACGCCCCGAGCTGTTTACGCACTACGGATCTGGCAATGGGATTCCGCAAATCATGATCTTCAAAGATGGCCAGATCATCGCTCAGAAGAGAGGTTTCGGCGGTGAAGAAGGTCTGAAGCAGTGGCTGGAATCGAGCCTGTAGGTTCTGTGCCACCCGACAACACCATTCAGCGCTCTGCAAGAGTTGTTGTTTGCAACGGCGATTGCTTCGCCCTCTTTTCTCGGCGCTCTGTCGCACGTAATAAATAGAGTAGAGTAACTCTCATCTCTCACACCGAAAGAGAACGACGTGAGCGGCTCCTTTGGTATCGGGCCGTCAGGCCACCCGCGTCAAGGGCCGTGCCCTTGTGTCATGCGATGATGTCGTGAATAGGGGTACCGAAATCAATCTCCAGACGCTTCTGTCCGGGGAACTCGAGACGATGACTGTCCAGACCGAGTTGATGCAGCAACGTCGCGTGAATGTCGGTC
Source organism: uncultured Planctomycetaceae bacterium (assembly GCA_903823635.1). Classification (GTDB taxonomy): domain Bacteria; phylum Planctomycetota; class Planctomycetia; order Planctomycetales; family Planctomycetaceae; genus SXXK01. The sequence continues at coordinate 9,267 of CAIJTV010000149.1, read as the reverse complement.
ACATAATGGCGATGCTCAACCGCGTGAAACCCGATCTCATCCGTCGCACCGTGCACGACACCACGCTTTAAGCCGCCACCAGCCATCCACACTGAGAATCCATAAGGATGGTGGTCACGACCATCGGATCGCTCTGCTCCCGGAGTCCGTCCAAACTCGGTCGCCCAGACAACCAGAGTTTCCTCCAGCAGCCCTCGCTGTTTCAGATCCTTCAGCAAGCCAGCGATCGGTTTATCGACAGCTTTACATCGTGTCGAATGGTTCTTGATCAGCTCGCTGTGAGCATCCCAGCCGTCATCGTAAATTTGCACGAACCTTACACCACGTTCCACCAGTCTCCTCGCCGCAAGACTGAATCGTCCGACGCGCTCCGTTGAAGGTTCATTCAGACCGTACAGTTCCTGCGTGTGTTGTGTTTCATCGCTGAGCCGAACAACCTCGGGCACCGACATCTGCATCCGAAACGCCAGTTCATAGCTGCGAATGCGCGCCCGCATCGCCGGATCATCGGGATACTGTGCACCGGCAATCCCGTTCAGTTCATTCAGCAGATCAAGTTGATCGCGTCGCTCAGCCAATGACACGCTGGCTCCCGGAGTCCCAAATGGCAGCGGGTTTGCAGGATCCAGCACCATATTGACGCCCGAATGTTCCGGGCCCAGATAACTGGCAGTGTGCGCTCCGACGCCACCGCAACAGTCACCGGGACCGCCTCCCATCACCACAAACTGCGGCAGGTTGTCGTTGAGAGAGCCCAGCCCGTAGTGAACCCACGATCCAATTGAGGGATGAAAACCGTCGAAGATATGTCGCCCTGTATGAAACTGCAGTTGAGCCGCATGGTCGTTGTCTGTGGTCCACATTGACCGAACAACCGCGATGTCATCAATGCAGTCACCCACATGAGGCCACCAGTCACTGACCTCGATTCCACTTTGACCTCGGCGACGAAAGCCAATCTGCGTGGGATAAAGCTGAGCCATCAGCGCGCGAGGTGTGCCGGCAAAGTCTCTGACGTTCTTGCGATAGTAAGGTGAGTCGAGCACGGACGAGCGAAACGGCGACTCATCAATTGTCAGCCCGGAATACTTGTCGATGGCAGGCTTCGGATCAAAGCTCTCGAGATGACTGGTACCACCCAGCATAAAGAACCATATGACGCTTTTTGCTTTAGGAGCAAATTGCTCACGAACGTTCTCTGCGATCGCTTGCGCAGCGGCGTTGCGATGATCGTCCGACTCTGCTGCACGGGAGATGCCGTCGCGAGACAGCATCGAGCCCAGCGCGAGGCCGGTGAAACCCATGCCCATGTCGGAAAGAAAATGTCGCCGAGAGTGTTGTTGATAGTGCATGGAGGCCTCAGCGGATCGTGACAAAATCATTGTGACTGAACAGGACGTGAACCAGGTTCTCGCGGGCTCTCAACCACGCGTCTTTCGCGGCGGGTCGACTGGACGTCTGCCCGCCTGCCGGGAACATTTTGAGATCCGGATCAGCGATCGTGGCCATCGTTCGATCCAGAAACATCAGGCAGCTTTCCAGCTCGGTCGTCGTAGGTTGTCGAGTCAGCAAATTCTCAAACGCTGTCGTAACGAAGGCCGTCCGGACTTCCCGGCTGTCGTCCTCCCCTGCGGCGGTGCTCCATTTCTCAGCCAGTTGACGTGCCAGATCAAGCGTCAGACTGCTGTTCATCAGCGCCAGAGCCTGTTGCGGGACCACGCTTTCCTGACGACGATAGCACTCGTTGGGATTCGCCGCATCGAAGGTCTCAAGAAAGCCAGCCTTCTCATTCGGAGTGCTGCGAAAATACAGGCTGCGACGAAAGTTGGATAATGACTCAGTCTCTGGAATCTCGGGGCCTCCCGAGGAGCAATCCAGTTTGCCGGAAACGGCCAATACCGAATCTCGGACCACTTCCGATTCCATGCGTCTGGAATTCATTCGCCACAGAAATCGATTCGTTGGATCAACGGTACTGTTGTTCGCGAGGACGTCCGTTTCTGGCCCTGTGGCCGATGTTTGTCGATAGACTGCAGACAGCACAATCATCCGATGAATCGGTTTCATCCTCCATTCCTGACGCACCAATTCTGTCGCCAGCCAGTCCAGGAGTTCAGGATGCGACGGACGTTGACCGTTGAGTCCGAAGTTGGCCACAGACGGCACCAGGGCTTCGCCAAAATGTCGCAACCAGATGTGATTCACGGCAATGCGTGACGCTCGTGGATTCTTCGGGCCGACGATCCAGCGTGCGAGAGCAAGGCGTCGGCCGGATGAGGTCGAAGGAAAAGTGGGCCCCAGCGCTGTGTAGGTCTCATCGGCCTTATCGATCGTACTAATCGCATCCGCCAATTTTGCTTTCGCTTCTGTCAGCTTCTTTTCAGCGTCGGTCAATGAAGGTTTTGGATCTGTGACTGCTTTATCCGGGCTGGAAGAAACGTTCGCCAGGGCCAGCAAATGTTCGGCTGCGAGCACTTCGGCCGCAACTTTGGCTGCCGCAACTTCTCGTTCGGCTCGGCTGGCAGCTCGGCTCTTCTCTCGGACGTCTTCTGCGGGCTCGTCAGAATACTTGGCTCGCTCAGCCGCCAGCCGTGCCATCAGCGACAGCTTCTGCTTCTCAGTGATCACAAGTTGCTGCTCGGCAACTTTGACATTGTGCAGTGCTGTTTGCTGAGCCAGTTGAAGTTCGGTCAGACTGGGGACCAGTTCCCGAATGTCGACCTCCAGAAATTCAGCCGAGCCACTATGAACCCACAGAGCAAACTTACCCTGGCGACGCGCCTCCGGGATCACGTAGTCCAGCTTGTGTTCGCCATTCAGTTTGAGCTGAAGCAGTTGCTCTCGTACGGTGATTTCAACCACCGTCTCGTCGCCCACGGTCAGCTTTGTTCGAACGATCCCAGCCGCAGGATAAAACTGCTGACCGCCTTTGCGATGAAAGGCCTGGACCGACTGCGACGAATCGCCCGTCGCGGTATAGACATCCTGGGAGTTTCCGTTATCGATATAGTCGAAACTAAACCCCACCGAACGAATTGTTCCCGGTTGCATTGTGCGGTAACGAACGCGCGCCTGGAAATTCCTGGGATGAATCACATCAGCCACGATTGTCGAAAAGTTTCCGACTGATGATTCAATAAGGCGGCCGTCTTTCCAGTCCCACTGCCCTGAAACAACCCTCCACGTTTCTGTGGGAGTACCGAACTGATCATTGAGAACAGGTTTGGCGTCCGCGATGGCTTCGCCCGACGCCCCGGACAACTTCTGTTCAGCCAGCCGGGCTTCGAATGCCGCCAGCGCCTGCTGAGCAGTGTTCGCTTCGGCCTGAGTTGTGCGAATCTTTTCTGCTGCCAGAGTAATCTCCGATTCTGCATTCTTCACAAGACCCTCAGCCACCGCCGTGCGAAGGTGCGGCTGCCACGCGTCGGCCGAAAGTGCGACGGGTTGAATTTCTTCCGCGAGCGAACCCAGAGCCCTGGGAACCGCTGGAGACATCAGCCTTGATTGATCAGGATAGCGGTTATCGCCTCGCTCAAAGACATACGTTTTGGCTTCGAGTTCTTTGTCATAAACCCGCGCCACGCCCTCGCGAAGTACCGGGCCCAGAGTCGCGTCCTTCTCTGTCTCCTGGGAGCCGCCGATCGGATCGGTGCGGACATCATGCGGTTCAAAGAACGCGCGCAGATGATAGTAATCTTCCTGAGTGATCGGGTCAAATTTATGATCGTGGCAGCGAGCACATTTCATGGTCAGGCCAAGGAACGCCTGACTGGTTTGTTCGACCGTATCAAACATCCAGACGTTGCGGTCAAACTTGTACCAGTTCCGACCAAGGTAGCCCGTGGCACGGAGCACATTGGGATCGGCCGGAGCCAGTTCATCACCCGCCAGCATCTCCATGACCATTCGGTCATAAGGCTTGTCCTCGTTCAGTGATTCAACAGTCCAGTCCCGCCACCGCCAGATGTGACGCTGACTGTAGCGAATCTCATTGATGCCTCGGCTGCCATACCAGTCGCTGTAACGCCAGACATCCATCCAGTGTCGTCCCCAGCGCTGGCCGTATTCAGGCCGGGCGAGAAGTTTGTCGACGACAGCTTCATAAGCATTCTCGGAATGGTCACTCAGAAAGGCATGGAGCTCGGTTTGCGTCGGAGGAATTCCGATCAGATCGAGATAGACCCTGCGAAGCCACACCTCGCGTGGTGCTTCCAGCGATGGTTGTAGTCCTCGAGACTCATGCTGGGCTGCGATAAACGCATCGATCGGAGTTCGGACCCAATCAACGTTTTTTACGCTTGGTATGTCGGGTGAAATTGGGCTCTGATACGACCAATAGTGAGCCGGGTCTTCCGGGATTTCTTCGTTCTGCGGAGAAGTAGCACCTGCATCGATCCACTGTTTCAGCAGTTCAATCTGCTCGTTGGTCAGCTTTTCTCCCTGACCTTCCGGTGGCATTCGCTGGCTGCCGTCGGTGGCCGAGACTCTCTGGATCAGCAGACTGGTGTCACTTCGCCCCGGTTCAATCGCCGCACCGCTCTCGCCGCCCTTGCGAATCAAGGAGCCGTGATCCAGCCGCAGCCCGGAACTTTGTCGAATCGCCCCATGACACGCCGCGCATTTGTTGAGCAGCAGCGGTTTGATGACTCGCTCATAGTCGACATCGGCGGCTGGGTCTAATTCATCGGCTCGTGCAGAACCAAAGCCCGCCCACACAGTGATCAGCACACAGACAGTCGCAATCAAACAGCGCAGCATGCCGGAGACTTTCTGTCTGGAACGGTGGGAGTGAATCAGGGCAGGATCTAGTGGGAAGCGGGCTTACCAGCTTAACATCCGCGCCAGCAAAGAAAACACCAGGTTCACTCAAGGCCGTTCAGAGACAGCAAAATCAGATTGCTCGCAGCACCGCCGCAGCACTCTGGCCCATCGCGGTTCGATTGACCGTGATGGCGGTACGGTTGCTAAGTCGAGTCGCCTCACCACGAGCCACATTCAGGCGGCAGCGTGGATCCGGAATCTCATAATTCAGCGTGGCCGGAATGTAGCCGTTCTTCAGGGACAGCAAAGTGCCGGCCAATTCGACAGCGCCAGCACCCGCATCGAAGTGCCCGACGTAGCTTTTTAGAGCGGTCACCGGGATCTTCAAAGCCAGATCACCAAACACGCGGTGATAGGCACGAGCTTCGACAATATCGTCCGGCTGAGTACTCTTGCCCTGAGCATTGATGTGACCAAGCTCTGATGCCGAAATACCAGCACCATCAATAGCCGACTGCATCGCTCGCACAAGACCCAGTCCGGCTGATTCATTGGCCAGACCCTTGCCATCACACCCAGCGCCAACGCCCAGAACTTCGGCGTAGATATTTGCACCACGGCGGACTGCGTGCTCATAGCTTTCAACAACGAAGGACGCAGCGCCTTCACCGACGACTGTTCCATCGCGCTCAAAGTCGAACGGTCGACACGCGCGTGATGGATCGTCGTTGCGTCGTGACAAACCTTCGAAGCGATGGAACTTCGCAATATCAACGGGATGAATATTGGAGCTGCAGGCTCCGACGATCATCGCATCCGCCCTGCCCGCTTCGATGACTCGAACAGCTTCGGACAAAGCCAGAATCGCGGACGCATCACGGCAGGTAATAGTATTATTCGGGCCACATGCATTGTGGTCGATGGAAACATGGCTGGCCGGCATGTTCGGAAGCTGACGCAGCAACCACAGAGGAGCAATGCTGGCGAGGGCTTCCGGACCCCATTTATCGGGATCAAATCCACCTTCGGTTCGGCAAACTTCGACAGCGGCCGCCAGCTCTGATGGATGGCAGGTCATACGACCAGCGCCAAAGACGACGCCAAAGCGGTCCGGATCAATCCAGCCAGAAGCAACCTGAGCATCTTTAACAGCAAGACTGGACGAAGCCACGCCCAACTGGATGTCTCGGCACATCACCTTCACGAACTTTTTATCGCGAAGAAAGTTTACAGGGTTGAAATCACGGACTTCGGCACCAAAAGCAGAAGGCAGGCCGTCTGACGGCATAGACTGCAGAAAGTCTATGCCAGTCCGGTTGTTCACCAAACTGTCCCAGAAGCGATCGTTGCCGATACCGATTGGAGAAACAACCCCAACGCCCGTCACAACGACGCGAATCCCATTGCGCCCAGCCATGGAAACGCCTCAATCTGAAGCCATCCGCACGACTCAATCGCACAGAAAGCCCGACCCATCTTGGTACACCGAAGACTTCCGTTTCGGTGAAAGACTGCCCTGTATTCCCCACGAATTTCAGGCAATCCTGTCGTTAAATGGTCTGATCTATCCCTCCGTTATCGGCGCTTTGCCCCCGCAAAAAGCCAATTCAGGATTTCACACACCATTCACATAAGAGTGTTTTCGGACGCAAAGCCTCCCCGCTCCAGCATCCTGCACTCTTCCTCAACGTTGATTACACGCCGATTCGACCGTTCTGTCAAGTCGTTCATTCCTCTGATATCGAGACCGAGACAAAGAAACACTAAACAAAATGCCAGTAGTCAGCGCGCGAAAAATCCGGTCATAAGCGATGAATCACTTATGACCGGATTGTAGTGTTCAGGCGAATATTTGTGGCAATTAGCCAGCAAAGCCGCTCATCGCGAACTCAGACATGAACTCGTCGATCGACCGACCGTAGGTCGCTCGTGATGCGACCATGACAGGCTGCTGAGGACCTTCAACCGAGCTGACAGGCTCGTCTGTTTCGACCGGTACATCTTCAGTGGCCGGTAGTTCCTCAGACTCTTCCACGTCCTGTTCTTCTCCGAAGATCGGAGTCAACTCACCGACGGGAGCATCAGAGCTGTCGGAGCTGGAGCCAATCAAATCACCAAACTCGGAACCAAGTCCTGATGATACGGTGGCTTCAACTTCAGAAACCAGCGGTTCGATTTCAGAAACGACTGGAGCCAACGTGGTTACCAGAAGCTCTTCTTCTTTACCAAAGAGTGGAGAGAATCCACCCTGGTTGACGGGAATTGACAGACTTGGGGACACAACCGTCGGCATCACTGATGGCTGATTAACCACAATCGGAATATTAGCGACTGGAGCAACGGCAGGAGTTGATACAGCAACTGGACCCATCGCAGATGGAGTGGAGTCGATTGCAGGTGCACCGGAGGACATCGCAAGAACATCGACAGGAATCTCACCGCCAGTGTTACCGCGGAAGTTCATCCCAAAATAGTATCGAACAGGAACTTCGCCACCGTCTTCGACATCGACATAGCCATCCTGAAGGTACACGATCTCTTCTTCAGTGACTTCCCCGTCTTCAGCAACGACTTCTTCTTCGTCAACGACCTTTTCGCCATCAACTACGGTGCCACGATAAGCCCAGGAAGGATCGTAGTCTTCCATCGTTGTGATATCGAAATACTCTTCTTCAACGACTTCCGGCTTCTCTTCGCCGTCAACGACGTCGTCAATCACTTCTGTGCCATCTTCCGGCACGCCAGTGACAAATGACCGATACGCCCATGAAGGATCGTAGTCTTCCAGAGTTGTCACATCGACAAACTCTTCATCAACCACAACTTCTTCAACGACATCATTCAGGACCACTTCGTCGTCAACAACGCCGCAGGTGAAGGCTAAATCGTCAACGACTTCACCACTGGGCGCGCCAAACGAGCGGATAACCCAGGATGGATCAAAGTCTTCAAAAGTCACTTCGACAGGCTCTTCACCATCGACTACGCCGTCTTCTTCGCTGTCGCCTTTGAATACCGGCTCTTCTTCGATCACCAGGCCATCGCAGACAGCGACCTCTGGATCGCCACCTTCAGATGACATGAAGCTGTAGAACATCAGGGAAGGGTCGACAACGTCGTTCTCATCACCGGCACTCAGATCTTCAACGACTTCGCCGTCGATCATTGGCAACATCGTGCAGATCGCCAGTTCAGGAATGCACTCGCCATCTTCTAAGGATGCGTCGACGCCGACAACTTCTTCGGAGTCAGTGGCTTCAATATCTTCAATGACAACGGCGTCGGCATCCACAGCTGGCAGGCAAACGCCGTCAGCACTCAGCAGAGCACGCGTTTCACAGACTTCGGCGGCTCCCGAAAAAATCGGGGCGTCGAGCTTGCGGCGATCTACGTTTCGCTTCTTAAAGGCCATTTCTTTGATCCCTTAACTTCAACGACATCTATTCCGCTCGTGGGAGCGAAGTTGTTTATTGCCAAGACGATTAACGCTTGGGGAGTACTCCGCTGACAACCAGCACAAAGCCGGAATGGGCAGCATCATGGCATCCCTAGGGGCGCTGAATCAATCACAAAACCAAGCCTTCACTTCATTTACAGAGGATCATCGGAGGTTGGCTTTGAGTAATTCAGGCAGAATTTTCTGAAAGTCTGGGTCCCGCGGAGCCCGTTTCAGACTTTTCTACTTCAGTCATGGTTAAGTAGGGACTTGGCGAAGCCTTCTTTCCGAAAAATCGTCCGTTTTAGGGCTCGGGGCGGAGTGAAGGAGGGCTGCTGGCATGATTTTGCGGGCTAAGCGGCCAGATTCGCTTTTGGCGGTTCGCCAGCGCGGGAAATGCCGTAGCGATGAAGTCGCTGGACTCAGGAAGCCTCCAGGAATAGTCGCTCCAGGCGAAGTTTCGCTCCGCGGAGGTTGTCGAGGAAATCCGCAATCGAAGGCTGAGGGGCTTGCAATGGAGCTGATCCATTGAATAATCCGCCCCTGCGTTTTCCGCCGTTTCAATCGGGGGCGAAACGCTGTCTCCAATCGCGGCGGGTCCAGCCTAACCGGGTCAGGTCCGAGAGGAAGCAGCCCTGCGGTCACGGTACTCGGGTGCGTGCGGAGACAGCGTTTCGCCCCCTTTGCGTTGATGGCCCGGTTTTGTCCATCATTGAATCGTCTGATCCTCTTACAGTCGCCGCACTGGTGATTGCGACCCTCGATTTTTCTTGTTAGAGTCATAACCACTCGGGAATTAGCGCAGCCTGGCTAGCGCGCTTGGCTGGGGGCCAAGAGGTCGCAGGTTCAAATCCTGTATTCCCGACTTAAACCGTACCTGAAACCGTACCTGAGTCGGTTTTTTCAGGTACGGTTTTTTCGTTGCTGAATCTCGCCCACAGTCCTGCGGAAATATGATCAGAGTCGATGTCCACGTAGTACTTCATGGTCGTCTCAACATCAGCGTGACGCATCAGCATCTTGAGTTCTGCCGGCATCACCCTGCGTGACCAGCGTGTACCGAACGATCG
>CAIJTV010000148.1:0-8595 GCA_903823635.1 uncultured Planctomycetaceae bacterium | reverse complement strand
CCAGCTCCGGAGGATAAAGGAGTCTGGATCGATCCGCTCACTGGAAAATCGGAAGGCTGGCCGGCTCCGGGACCGGACGCCATTCAATACCTGCGCAGCAAGGGAATTCGGTGCGTCGCGACGGATGCTCCGGACCTGGGCGGCGTGGATCCACGACGAGCTTTGATGACCTATTGGGCGATGGGAAGTGCCGACATGGTTGGGATTGAGTTCCTGAATAACGTCGGCAACGTTCCTGAAAAATCGTATTTTCTGTTTGCTCCGGTTCGTATTCGAGATGCTCACGCTAGTCCTGGCCGAGCGATCGTGCTGCACTGAGAATATTCCGGAAAGAAGACTGTTCAAACTGTGCGGAGTAGTTAACAAACCCCAGCATTTTCGGGTTCTGGGGCGTAGGACATGGTGAATTCAGGCGTTTTTATTTGTAGGTCCTTTCTGCCGGAAAGGACTTTCGCCGATTAGGCGAACCGTAGGTGCATGTCGTCTACAATTCCACCGCATTTCGACTGTTCCAGTGTGTGCAAGTCGCGGCAAGCCGCTAAGTCCTACCCGGCAGGCAGGACCAAGAAAAACAGTGAATCGCCACGCAAGTGACGCGAAACAATAGACCTTTCAACACAGACGATATCATGACCAACGACACAAAGTTCACGATTGTCCGCAACCCAACTCGCAGCATTGCTGTCGGAGATCGCTTCATTGGTGGCGATGCTCCGATTGCGATTCAGAGCATGACCGCGACCAAGACCACGGACATCGACGCGACCGTTCGTCAGATTAATGATCTGGTAGCGGCTGGTGCGGATGTTGTCCGCGTCGCGATTGATAATCAGAAAGAAGCTGAAGCGCTGATGGAGATTCGGCGGCAGGTCAAAGGCAACCTGTCGGTCGATCTGCAGGAGAATTATCGCCTCGCCGAAGTGATCGCTCCGTATGTGGACAAGATTCGTTACAACCCCGGACACCTCTATCATCACGAACGATCAAAACCGTGGCAGGACAAAGTTCGGTATCTCGTGAAGGTTGCCCAGGACAACGATTGCGCAATGAGAGTTGGCGTGAACTGCGGTTCAGTTGACCCGGATGTGAAATCGAAATTTGATGAGCACGATTCGATCTCGCCGATGCTGGAAAGTGCGTGGGATCATTGCCAGTTGCTGGATGATCTCGGGTTCACTCGGTACTGCGTTTCCCTGAAGGACTCTGATCCGCAGAAGGTGATTGAAGTCAATCGGCGATTTGCCGAGAAGCGTTCGGATGTTCCTCTGCATCTGGGAGTCACCGAAGCCGGGATGCCGCCTGATGGTATCATCAAGACTCGCATTGCTTTTGAACAACTGATCAGTCGTGGCATTGGTGACACTATTCGAGTATCTCTGACGGTCGCTAATAATCGTAAGGCCGAAGAGATCGTTGCTGGCAGAAAGATTCTGGATGACATTGCGGCTGGTCGAGTTCGCAGCTTCGTGGATTATGGCCTGAAAACGCTCAATATTATCAGTTGTCCGAGTTGCTCGCGGGTTGAGAACGAAGCGTTTATCGACTTGGCCGAGCAGGTTCGTGACATGACTCGCTATGCCGAACAGTACAAAATCACGATCGCGGTGATGGGATGCCGCGTTAATGGCCCGGGCGAGACCGACGACGCTGATCTCGGGCTCTGGTGCGGCCCGACTCACGTCAATCTGAAACGCGGCAAGGATAGCTTGGGAGCCTTCCCGTACGATGAGATCCTGCCGAAACTGAGAGTCGAGCTGGATCAGTTGATTGCTCGCCAAAGCGGCTAAGATTTCCGCCATGAGAACCTGTCGCGGAGGAAGCTCTGCCATTCTATTGGCAGTAGGCTTTAATCGGATCATCGTGTCATCTAAGATCCAGCCCGCATGTTTCGGCAAAGCGCAAAGACGAGATGGGAATTACCTCAGGGCAGTCGGCTGGCGATCTGGCAAAAGATCACGCCGCCACAGATGTTCGTGGCATCGTTTGCGCTATTGATTGCAGCCGGCGGGGCCGCTTTAAAACTGATTCCGGGCAATGCGACCGATGCACCTTTGGGTTGGGTCGACGCGATGTTTATGTCGACCAGTGCGGTCTGCGTAACAGGGCTTGCTGTCGTCGATCCCGGCACGGTACTCACCTTTCAGGGACAAGTGGTTCTCCTGCTGCTGGTACAGTTTGGAGGACTTGGCATTCTGACTTTTACCAGTCTGATCATCGCCGCGTTGGGCAGACGGTTATCGTTGCGCGAAGAATCGTTGTGCATTTACACGCCCGACACGGCTCTGCATCTGACGGCCGGTCAGGTCACGATGAACATCGTGCGTTACACTCTGATCTTTGAGGCTGTCGGGGCTATCCTCCTGTATGTGTTCTGGGTTCCGAAGCTGGGATGGCAGGGGGCACTTTGGCCTGCCGTATTTCATTCGATCAGTGCTTTTTGCAATGCTGGGTTCTCAACGTTCTCAGACAATTTGATGGGGTTTCAGCAGTCACCGATGATTTTGATCACCGTGTCCGGGCTGATCGTGCTTGGAGGACTGGGCTTTCTGACTCACGAAGAGTTATTGCAGATCGTGAAGTCTCGTCGTGCTAAAAAGGCTTATCGGCTGTCATTGCAGAGCCGAATCGTGATCGTCACGACTGCGGTTTTGATTGTCGGCGGCTGGATCGTACTGACAGTTCTGGAATGGGACAGAACACTCAATGAACTGCCGGTGCATCATAAGATCGTGAATGGTCTGATGATGAGCGTGACGACTCGCACAGCCGGGTTTAACTCGATCGACTACGGCAAGGCCGCAGAAAGTTCGAATCTGGTCACAATGTTGTTGATGGCCGTCGGAGGTTCACCAGGATCGACAGCGGGCGGAATTAAGACGACCACGCTGGCATTAATGATCATTATGGCGTGGTCCAAACTGCGAGGTCAGCAGACGACATCGATCTGGTACCGTACTATTCCGGAAGAAACGTCGTCGCGTGCTGTGGGATTATTTACGATTGCTTCGGCGGTTTCGCTGCTGGGGATTCTGCTGCTGACAATGTCAGAAGGCCATCTAAAGCCAGATGGCAGTGTGCTCACTGAGTGCATGTTTGAAGCCATCAGTGCTTTCAACACGGTGGGACTGTCGATGGGAATCACACCAAAACTTTCTGTGGTCGGAAAATGGACCACGATTCTGCTGATGTTCTTTGGACGAGTCGGCCTGTTGACTCTCGCGGCAGCACTCACAGTGCCTCGCGCCGGGGCCAAAGATTTTCGATATGCTTATGAAGATGTTGTGGTGGGGTAAGTGATGAAACGATTCGTTGTGGTAGGACTGGGGAACTTCGGTTCCAGCGTGGCAGAATCTCTGTTTTCGCAGCGGCATGAAGTCATCGCCATCGACATGAACGAGGAGTCCGTCGATCGAGTCGCCCCGTATGTATCACGTGCGGCTGTCGGCGACGCCAAGAATATTCATACTCTCGAACGGCTGGGCGTCAAAGGTGCGGATGCGGCTGTTGTCAGTACCGGCGATGACATTACGGCCAGCATTCTCACGACGATGGCCCTGCATGATCTGGGAATTCGCGATGTGTACGTGAAAGTCATTTCTCGGGACCATGCGCGAGTTATGGAGCGGCTGGGTGTTTCCGAAACGATTTTTCCGGAACGTGAATCCGCACTGAGCCTCGGCAAACGCATGTCAGGAGTCGGCCTGCTGAATTATGTTTCGATCGGGACAGGCTTCAGTATTCAGGAAATGGGTGTGCCTTCCAGTTGGAATGGCCAATCGTTGCGAGTTCTGGCTCTGAGGCAAAACTACGGGATCACAGTCGTGGCGATTCACGATGTTCTGTCAGACAAAATGTCATTCACATCAGACCCGGACACCGTCCTGAAAGAATCTGACGCGCTGATTGTCGCTGGCAAAGACGAAGATCTCGCCAGAGCTGCCGAAGTTGTTTGATGCTGGGTCGCTCGTTGAAAGTGCTGCAGTTTATCCCTGAGCGACCACGTACTTATTAAGCACTTTCTGCTGAAGAGAAATTCTGCCGCAAATCAAACCTGTGTGCACAAGCCACTGGCAGGGACACGCAGGGGCGAGAAAAAATGGCCTCAGGTGACACGCTCATGAAGAATCCGCAACTGCGCCCATGAAGAATTGATTGCTTCGTTCTGATTGACGGCGTTCCGGTTCCATGGTGCAATGCTCGCATGTCTTTCCACAGGCTCGCTTTTAATATGCCTGTCACCGAAAGTGCGAACTGCATTTTTTGAGTCGGGGAGTTGTTTCCATGGATCTGCAGCCCAGACTGAATCGTCGCGATATCCTTCAGAGCTCCGCCTTTGGATTTGGCTCGATCGCTTTAAGCCAGATGCTTGCCGCAGATGGACTCTCGTCGCCAATCACGGGGCCGCATTTTTCTCCTCGTGCGAAGAACGTCATTTTCATCTTTATGTCGGGCGGCCCCAGTCATCTGGACCTGTTTGATCCCAAACCCAAACTCAATCAACTCCACGGACAAGCGGTCCCATCCTCGTTTCTTGAAACATTGGCGGACCCTGTGATCAAAGGCGATGCTCGCTGCTTTGGAAGCCCGCGCACGTTTCGACGTTATGGGCAGTCGGGTATGCAGTTCTCAGATTATGTGCAGCATCTTGGTTCTCGTGCGGATGATCTGTGCATGGTTCGATCCATGTACACAACGACAAGCAATCATGATCCCGGTCAGTTGTTGATGCAGTGTGGATCGACGCTGTTTGGTCATCCCTGCATGGGTTCATGGGTCACGTACGGCCTTGGCAGCGAATCTCAGAATCTGCCAGGCTTCGTGGTGCTGTTGTCCAATTCCGGCGAAGGCGTTGACGGCGGCACGGCACTGTGGAGCAACGGATTTCTTCCATCGAACTATCGCGGCGTCACATTCCGAAATCAGGGCGATCCGATTCTGCATTTGTCGAATCCGGATGGATTATCCGCCGAGATGCAACGTCAACGGCTCAAGGCGATTACTCGACTGAACGCAGCTCGATTCGAAAAGACCGGCGATCCGGAGATTACGTCCAGAATCGAAGCGTACGAACTTGCCTACCGTATGCAGTCGGCCGCACCAGAGCTGGTTGATTTTTCAAAGGAAACCGAGGCGACTCGAACATTGTACGGTCTCGATCAGGACATGACTCGGCCCTTCGGATCGAACTGTCTGTTAGCTCGGCGAATGGTCGAACGTGGCGTGCGATTTGTGCAGTTGTATCATTCGACCTGGGACGATCATTCGGATCTGAATAATCATCTGAAGAAGAACACCGACATGACCGATCTACCGGCGGCCGGTCTGATTCAGGATTTGAAACAGCGAGGTCTGTTGGATGAGACGCTGGTGATTTGGGCCGGTGAGTTTGGTCGAACGCCAATGCATGAGATTCGACGGGGTATTGTTTCGGGAAAAGAAGGCCGAGACCATCATCCGTTTGGGTTCTCGATTCTGATGGCCGGTGGGGGCATCAAAGCAGGCACGACAATTGGCAAGACCGACGAGTTGGGCTATCACGCTATCGAAGATCGGATCCACGTGCATGATTTGCAGGCGACCATTCTGCATTGCCTGGGTTTGGATCATACGCGTCTGACCTATCGCCATCAGGGACGCGACTTTCGACTGACCGATGTGGCGGGTAACGTCGTTGAGAAGCTGCTGGCGTAGTAATCTGTCGGTCTTCATTCTGGGGTAGGATGGGCATTCTTGCCCGTCGCCGTTTGGTCGGACATGAATGTCCAACCTACGTTTATGGCAAGCCCACAGGTTGCAGCGGGCAGCGGCTGGCGACAAATGTGTGAGTCTGGCCGTCGTTTTCGAACTGAACGCTGATCGTGGCTCGGCTTGAACCGCCGGAGAGTTCGGTCACAACGCCTCGACCATATCGCGGATGACGGACCTGCATGCCCATCGCAAACTGAAATGCGCCGGGTGAGTCCGTGGTGGCTGCGGCATCGGGAAGACCTTTCTTCGCTGCCAGCTCCGCAGCCGTCATAATCAACTTGCGATCACCGATCTTCTGAGCTGCCTCAAACCTGCGCCGAGCCTGCTCGAGGCGTTCGTCCAGCAGCGCGGCGGTGACTGGTGGAGGTGTCGCCATGGACGCCTTGCGATCAATTACGCCGTGCAGCTCCGCGATGAAAGGACTGGAAATCGTGGTTCGCCGCATGCCGCGAAACGTTCGCTCCGACGTCTGCGTTAACGTCAGATTCTGCATCGCTCGAGTGATCCCGACGAACAATAGTCGCCGTTCCTCTTCGAAACTGGAAACATTGCCATCCGTGACGGCACGTTCGTGAGGAATCAGGCCACTCTCGATACCGATGATATAAACCGAAGGAAACTCCAGTCCCTTCGATGCATGCAGAGTCATCAGCGTCACACTGCCCTGACTCGCATCGAGATTGTCAGTTTCATTGGCCAGCGTGGCGAGCTCCAGGAATCCCTGCAATGACGTTCGATCGTCTTCGGCGAGAAACGCCGGCATGCTCGTTTCTTCTTTACGCTCTTCATCCAGATGTTCGGAGAGAGCGTCATAATGCCGGGCCGCTGAAATCAATTCGTGGACGTTGGCAGCTCGATCGACATCCGCTTCCTCGTCTTCTTCGTCTCGCCATAGCGACATGTAGTCGATGTCGGCAATCAATCGTTCGATCAGCGGGGACACTCGACCTTCAGCCGACTGTTCGTGCAGCTTATTGATCAAATCGGTAAAGCCGTCCACGGCCTTGCGGACTCGAGCACTGATGCCTTCAACACTTCGAATTTCACGCGCCGCACTGAACAGGCTGATGCGATGCTTCTCTGCATAGTTTCGCAGCTTAAGAAGCGTTGTGTTTCCAATACCACGAGCCGGGCGATTGATGATTCGCTCCATCGCGGCATCATCCGACTCATTCTCGATCAGCCGCAAATAGGCAATCAGATCGCGAACTTCGGCTCGTTCGAAGAATGAATAGCCAGCCGCAACCTGATAAGGAACCGCGTGGCGACTGAGTGCCGTCTCGAGCAATCGAGACAGTGCGTTGACTCGGTAGAAGATGGCGAAATCGGAATACTTGCGAGCCCCGGATGCAACCTGTGCCGCAATCTCTTCCGCAATGCCGTCGGCTTCAGCGTCGGCGTTCTCGAATAACAACAGTCGAACCGGTTCACCTTCCGCATTCTCAGTCATCAGCTTGCCGCGATGAGGTCGGCGATTGTTCGAGATCAACTGATCGGCACACTTTACGATCCGTTGTGTGCTGCGAAAGTTCTGATCCAGTGAGACGATATGGACGTCCGGAAAGTCTCTTTCGAACGTCGAGATATTTCCCGGCCTCGCTCCACGCCAGCCGTAGATCGACTGATCCGGATCTCCCGTCGCGCACAGATTGGGATGAATCTGCGACATCGCATGCACGATGTGATACTGAGCCAGATTCGTATCCTGATACTCGTCGACAAGAATAAAGCGAAAGTACAGGTCCAGTTGTTCGCGGACGTTTGGTTCATCATCCATCAGCCGGACGACATGCAGCAGCAGATCGTCGAAGTCGACAGCGTTTTGTTGCCGGACGCGAGTTTCGTAGAGCGGGAAGACCTGATAGACGATGGCGTCCAGAGGATTCCCCGGACGCTGTTCAAACTGCTGCCGAAATTGTTCGGCACTGATCATTTCATTGCGAGCACGGCTGATGCGGCCAAGAACTCGTCCGGGCTCATGAAACATCCCGTCCAGCTTTTCCTCTTTCATGATATGACGAATAATGGAGACCTGATCGGAATGATCGAGGATCGTGAAGTTATTCTTCAGCCCCACGTGTTCGGGAAATCGACGCAGAATCCTGGAGCAGAAACGATGAAATGTGCTGACGCGAACTCGGAAACCGCCCAGCAGCTTTTCAACTCGCTCCTGCATCTCGCGGGCCGCCTTGTTGGTAAACGTCAGCGCGAGAATATGTTCCGGCGCGACGCCGCGTTCCAGCAGTCGAGCGATCCGATGCGTGATCACTCGGGTTTTTCCGGAACCAGGCCCGGCCAGCACCATCAGCGGCCCTTCAAAATGCTCCACCGCTTCGTGTTGTGCGTCGGTGAGATTTGAAGGCATTGGGATGTCTAAAGCAAAACAGAACGGTTCAAAGAATCAGATTGCTGAAGTGTACGCAGGCTGAACCAGATCGTCATCAGGGACGGCGTAGAATTTTCGTACTCAACATCGAACCGTAGCCGGACTTGTGAGACTTCGGTCTGCTGTTTCGTGATCACAAAGTTTCTGAAGATGGCCTCACGCGAAGGCGCGGAGACGCGAAGAAGACAAAAAACGTGCTGTTCTCTTCGCGGCTTCGCGCCTTCGCGTGATAATTTCACTTCTGAATACGAAGTTTGCGCCGGGCGGGCTTTCTGAAGTCTCACGACTTCAGCTACAGATCAAAAAGCCGAAGTGGGGCACTCCGGTACTGAGCGTCCACCTTAACGTATCGTAGCCGGACTTGTGAGACTTCGGTCTGCTGTTTCGTGATCACAAAGTTTCTGAAGATGGCCTCACGCGAAGGCGCGGAGACGCGAAGAAGACAAAAAACGTGCTGTTCT
>CAIJTV010000147.1:0-3826 GCA_903823635.1 uncultured Planctomycetaceae bacterium | reverse complement strand
CGTTGTATTTCTCCGCTGCTTTTGAAATCGCCGTGTGCGTCACGCAGTTCTGCGTCATCATTCCGCAAACCAACAAGTCGGTAACGCCGAGCTTGGTCAGCGTTTCATCAAGGTTCGTCTTCTCGAAGCCATCGGCGAATTCCTTCACCACCACCGGAGCCTTGGGAGCAGCGGCGAGGATGCCGGGATGGATGTCAGCCCCCGGCGTCCCCTCGATGAAAAACGGGGCGAGTCCTCCCTTGGCGATGTGCTGTATATGGATCACCGGGACGCCCCGAGTGTTGGCCTTGGCGATGGCTCGTTCGATGTTCTCAAGAATTGCATCCGTGTTCCACAGCGGGAACTTTCCACCGGGGAAATAGTCGTTCTGGAGATCAATTACGAGTAGTGCCTTTTTCACAGTCAGCCTCCGCTTTTGCGTTCAGCGAGGTCCGAAAAGCTGCCCCCACGGAATGACCCACGGGTAACTCAGCACGATCACAAGGAATACCAACGCAATCCCGGAAGGTACTTCGCTGATTTTTCCTTTCAGTAACCGTGGCATCACAAACACCAATAACCAAAGCGATTTGTAAATCACCTGAATCAGCAGCAACGCCGACATTGTTACCGGGAAGAACAGCCCCAGCACCGACCCGATCAGAATTGCCGTCCACAGCGAGCCGAGGATGGTGCGGAACCCTTCGCTCTCCGGGAACTTGTTCTGGCAGGCCAATTGCCCGCCCCGCTCGCCGCCAAGCAGCGTCAGCAGGCCGACCGGGATTAGAACGATGATGTTGAAGATGTAGGGGAAAATCATCGGGTTTATTTCGACGTTCCTGCCCGTTCCACCTTGATCCACTCGATCTCCATCTTGAACGGCCCAGCCTTTTTGTCACCCAACATGAAGCCCAGGGCGTTGATCTCTTCCGCCTTCACTGTACCGGCGTTTTGAACCACCCGACCAAACGACGTCGCTTCAAACTTATCGAGCGGGATTTTGAATTCGATCCACTCGTCTTTTTTAGTTTGCACCGTGGCCCGGTATGAGTAAGCCACCCGTTGCTTGTTGGGGTAAAGGTTAAGCATATATTCCCGGCCATCGCCACGGACTTTGGCGACCACGATATCGCCTTTTTCAAAGCCGAGCTTTTTGGCCTTCGTTCGCACCGAGGCAAAGCCACCATTGTTTGCTAAGGACAACGTGCCGAAGAATTCCATCGTCTTCGCATCGGTGATCTTGAACTTTCCTTCGGAGATGCCGCCCATCACGCCGTCGTTGACGGTCTGCCAGTCCTTCGCAGTGTCGGCTACGGTGAAGTCGAAGAGAGTTTGCGGCATATCTTCAGCCATAACGAACGACCCCATGAGGATCAGCAGAGGCAACGCCAGCATTCTATGGATCATGATCGTCCCCAATTCATCCACGTGATCGAAAGTTGCAACACTGTCGCCAATGACACCCAGATGAAATACGGCCCCTGAGCGACGGCGACCCATTTAACGTACGGCCAAACTGCAATCACACACCAAATGATGGTGGCCCACACGACCAGAATGTCCAACGCAGCCAGCGGCAGGTTTCTCATCCCGAACTGGATCGGCGTGAAGATCAGGTTCGCCACAAGATTGATGGCGAAGGGCAACGCCACCAACCGACGGACCTTGCCTTGAAACATCTGTACGAACACAAAGCCGAAGCTGACGAGGATGATCGGGTAGAGAATCTGCCAGATCAGTCCGATGGTCGCAGGGGCGGGCGTCCAGGATGGCTTTTCGAGAGCGTTATACCATTCGATCCAGGGCATTGGGACTTTCTACGACTTAGGTTGAGCGGCAAGCCATGCCTGCCATTTTTCGGTGATTCGCATCTTCTGATTCCGGCTCTGGTGCTGGTCGGGGATCGTCAATTCGATGAATCCCATGTTTCGAAGATGGTTGATGGATTTGTCGAGATTCCCGCTGCGTCTCTTGAGGCCCAGGTGTTCGGCAGGCAACGGTCGGCTTTTCGACTGGCTGGCGAAGAGAGCCAGGATCCGGCCCTTGGTGTCGGTGAGGTCACAACGCGCTTCATGAGGTCCATGCACGCCCGGTTGCTGCGGATGGACCAATGAATTCCAAACGGAAATACGTCCGTCTCGCTGCCGGAGCAGGTCCTCCATGTTGAGGCGGAACTCACTGCTCATGGAGTGGCCTCGGAAGACAACCGCCTACAAAAAACTGACCAATCTTCGGCATCAAAGGAGCTGTCAGTTGATGGAACAATGTCGAGTCGGCGGTGCACCGCCAATGCATGCATCCGATGAAATGCACCCTGTTCGGCGCATTTTCAAAAATCTATCAATCCCACAAGTCATTGAAATACAAAGACTTATGGATTTGTGAATCATCTGTCGATTTCGCCCATCACAATATCCAGCGATCCAACGATCGCCGGAATATCGGCAAGGGGAACGCCCTGACAGATCTGGTCTGTGACCGATACGTTGCAGAAACAACTGCTCTTTGCACGCAGACGCAGGGGATTGCCTTCGCCGTTGCCAACAACGTAGAAGCCCATCTGGCCGCGAGGTGCTTCGGTTTCAAGATACACCTCGTCCTTCGGGAGTTTGGTGTTCATCTTGAAGGGTTCGCGATAGGAACCGGTGGCCGCCTTGTACTTTGGAATCGCCTGACGAACCAGGCGAATGGCCTGAACCACTTCCATCATGCGGACGTAGAACCGACACCAGTTATCGCCGAGAACAACTTCCCGAGGTGCTTCCTTAAACGGTGCGACAGGAACTTCGAAATCGTAGCCCTTGTACATTCGCGTATAGATCGCTTCGCCGTCGCGACGGAGGTCAAAATCAACGCCGCTGCCGCGAAGGACCGGGCCAGTGCAGCCATAGCTGACCGCCATTTCAGGCGACAAAATCCCAAGACCCGCAGTGCGGCTAATAAAGATCATGTTCTTCGTGAGCAATGTGTGATACTCACGAATTCGGAGTTCCAACCACTGCAGGAAGATCTCGATCACGTCCAGAAACGGCAGACGCTCACCCTTGTGCTTGCCGATCAGAGACGCCAATCCATCCGGCATTTCAATTTCGTCCGGAAGGTCGTGAGTTGCCCCACCGATCGTGATGTAACTGTAGGTCAGTCGAGCACCACAAACTTCTTCGAACAGATCCAGAATGATTTCGCGTTCACGAAACGCGTAGAGAAACGGACTAAATGTTCCAAGGTCCAGGCCATAGGTTCCCATCCCAACGAGATGGCTGGCGATACGACCAATCTCCGCAATCAGAACTCGCAGATGAACAGCCTTTTCCGAGACTTCCATCCCGATCAGTTTCTCGACGGCCAAAGCAAAGCCGAGATTCATGTTCATCGCGGCCAGATAATCCATCCGGTCCGTGTACGGAATGTACTGTGGAGGAGACAGGTTCTCGCCGATCTTTTCTGCACAGCGGTGCAGGTAGCCGATGTGAGGCGTGCATTCATGCACAATTTCCCCGTCGGTTCTCAGCAACAGTCGCAATACACCATGAGTACTGGGATGCTGAGGTCCCATATTGACCAGCATCTCATCGGTCTGAACGTCGAACTCAACGATGCGTGGATCTTCAATCTGCAAACTCATGGACAAAGAACTCCTGGCCGAACACTGCCGAGCCAACTCTTCGAATAATCCCCGGGAAATCCACAGTTAACGACCGCGCACACCATGATACTCAAGCGGGAAGGCGTAATCCTTCCGCATTGGATGACCAATCCAGTCTTCCGGACACAGAATCCGACGCAGATTAGGATGGCCTTCGAAGTGAATCCCCATGAGATCGTAGGCTTCGCGCTCGTGCCAGTT
>CAIJTV010000146.1:0-4501 GCA_903823635.1 uncultured Planctomycetaceae bacterium | reverse complement strand
TGGTTTCAACAACAATGATTTCAATGGTGAACGCTCCGGAAGCTGCACCGCCGGCTGGAGCACCGTATCCGGCTGGGGCTCCGGGAGCACCTGATTCTCCATATCCGCCCGCAGCGACACCAACGCCACCGCCACCTGTTGATGCTTGAACAAGCACGTCTGCCGTGCGTTTTGATCCGGTCTGAGTCGCCTTGAAACCGTCGATCCACAAAAGAACGCCCTTCGATTCACTGGCTCGCTTAATTCCAGTGGCTCGAGACTCGTAATGCTCGGCCAGATCCTGTTGGTCTTTGGGCTTCTCCGGCGTGAACGACGTGCGAGCGTAATAAATCTTTGTCGGCGATGGTGCGGATTCGTTCAGAGCCGATCCCTCAGGTCCGGGCAGAGTCAACACACCGTAGAATTCAGCCACGGCATTCTTATGCAGTCGGATCGGAAGATTCTCTGTCACCGGCGTCAGCTTTCCAGGTGTTGCCGACAGTGCTCTCATACGATCACGAAGAGACAACACAACCTCAAGACTCGCCGTGGCCCAGCCATCCAACGGCACGCCCTGAGCGGCCTCCGTGCGAGTCGGCTTTGCCCTCGGCAGAGACTTCAGTGATATCAACATTCCAGGATCATGAACGGATGTTGAAAAGAACCCCGTGAGACCAAGTTGGCCTACACTCGCCGGTGCCGTCTTTTCGAACAAGCCAGCCAGCGCCTTGCGAACTCGATCGTTCGGAACCGAAGCTGCGATACGAACAAAGTCGCCTCCCCCGACAAACCCTTTGGCGATCCCGATATCGCTGGAAGCCTCCAATTGTTTCACCAGGGCATCGACGCATTTCGGCCCCCAAAGAAAACTGGCGGCACGCATCAGAGCGGCATCAGAAATGAGCGGTTTTCCAACAGCATTGATTCCACCTGGAGCGGCTCCGGCCATACCAGTTCCTGACATTGCTCCGCCCGGCATTCCAGCATAGCCCTCGGCTCCTGCTGCTCCGGGAAAAGCGGCACCAGGATATCCCGCAGCTCCAACTCCAGCTCCAGCGGCCTGGCCTTCAGCGCCGGGGTAAGAATTTGCGGCCTGCCCCGGCATTCCAGCACCAGGCATACCCGGCATACCAAACTGTCCGCTGCCTGCAGCGGGACTCGACAATGGCCGGAATCCCGTAAACTTGTCTGCGGCAAGCCCAGAAATCTGAGCGGTAACGCTTAAGGCTGCAGATCGACTTTCGGGCGGCAACTGCGCTGAACCATCAATCAGAGAGAGCAGAATAGGTTCAATCATCGTAGGGTTGCTGTCAATATTTCGGTAGAGGCCGTGAGCAACAAGTTCTGCACCGGATCCCGGCGGGAGTGGCGTCTTTACCGTCTGAGCCGCGATCCCATAAATCGTCTGCCACGCTCCGGGAGAACCATTCTGAATGAGTCCATCCACGATTCGTTCAATCAATTGAAACTCTGCCAATGTGCCTTGAGCAGCGCCACCGGCACCCGGCATTCCGGGCTGCGCGCCAGGATACTCTGCGCCGGGGTAGCCTGTGGCCGCTCCACCAACATAACCCGCCGGTGCCCCTGCGGACATCGCCGCATCAGGCATCGCGGCAGCGGAACCAGTTTGAGCACCTGCTGCCCCCGCGTTGGCTGGATTCTGAGCCGATACACCGACGGCTCCTGGAATATTCTTCCCTGCCATCGCTCCGACTCCGCCACCCTGATAATACGCAGTGGCCGATTCGAGGAACATCAGGGAGATAGAGTCAACGGCGAGGCCGTCCCGCTTTCTTTGATGAATTGAACCCTGAGTTGGCGGCGTTGCCTGCAAAGCCGGAGTGCCTGCTCCCGGAACTGCTCCCGGCGCCATGCCTGGAGCCATGCCTGGAGCCATGCCCGGAGCCATGCCCGGAGCCATGCCCGGAGCCATGCCCGGCGTCATGCCCGGCGTCATTCCTGGCGCGGTCGCACCGGCGGCACCGTTGCTGCCCGGATAGGCGGCTCCGGGATAACCTGCTGCTGGATCACCTGAATAACTTGATCGCGGGTTGTCCGCCGAACAACGCAATCGGTATTTTCGCCAGGACGAAAACTCATGGATCGCTTCTGAGGACCTCCGTCGTCTCATCGAATTTCGACAACTAAACCTGATCGACCGGTTGAATGTCGTAGGCCAATTTGAAGTGATCTTCTGTCGTAATGTGCTGATCTATTTTGACGCCTGCATTCGACAGCAGATTTGCCAGCAGTTTTACGATCTTCTGACTCCTGGCGGCCTATTGATTGTCGGGGCAGCAGAAAGCCTTTATCGACTTGACACTCGATTCGTCCCCGAACAACTGGGTACCACAACCGTGTACCGCAAGAGCAGCACTGGTTTGTCTACCCTCTGAAGTTGTCTACCCTCTGAATCAGAATGCGAACGCAATTCCGAACTGAGTGGAAAATGGTGGTGAGTTGCGATCGGTCGCAGCATTAAACGATGTGCACAGTATCGTTTGCTCAGACGGTTTATAAAATCCGCCGGTACCAATCACATTGCTGAAATCAAGTGAGCCCACCGTTGCCAGATAATATCCGTGAACGAACATTTCCAGCGGATCCGTAACCTGTTGTTCCATCGCCCATCGGTGCGAAAACTGATTTAATTCCAGCTCAGCCTGCACTCCGGTATAGCCCAGTGTCATCTCGATGTTCGTGACATCTGTCGACGGGAAATTGAGGTTCAGGTTCAGCGAAGGTTGTACTCCACCACGAAACTCTTTCGAACCCCAATTCGTCTGCAGATAGACTTCCAGAGCAGCCGCAGGAATAAACACGTCCATCTGCTCATTCAACAGACGCACCTTTGTGTCGAGGATTAATGGTGCAACGCTCGTTTTGCTGTTCGGGAAATCGTCTGTTGATGTCAGGCCATTGCCTGCCAGCCTCAGTTCAACATCATCAGTGAGTCCGTAACGCAATAGAAAAGGGAAGTTGTAAGCTGCAGGATTCTGCTGCGTAATTGTCTGATAACCAAACGGAGCAGATTCGACATAAATTCGCCCCTGACGAAGCGTGTAATCGCTGTTTGGATAATTGCCCATGTCAGGACCCGGATCTGAAATGTCCGGCTCTGATGGAAAGTCCGACAGATTCGTTTTCGTGAAGAGCGATGATGACTGCACAGAATCGGACATTTGCTTTAAAATCGTATCCGGGCTATCAGACCGTTCTCTGGATACGGAAGTGTCATCGCTACGCAGCATGGACTCGGGGAATGTCGATCGAGACGCTGCAGACGGCGGTGCAACTGCATGCAGACTCAAACTGCGGAAAGCGGCAGAATCAACCGAGCCAGCATTCACCTTTGGCAACAACGCATCAGCAACTATTGATCTGTCGGAAGTCGCGACGAAGAGTTCTTGCCCATCACAAATCGGCATGAGTAAAAGAGCAAGTCAGAGCAGTCTAAGTCCGGTCATGGTGCCGCTCATCTGAGACAAACGAACAGGGCGGCAACAAATGGCCCCCTTGAAATACGAGCCCGCCATTGCTTCAAAGACCAGTTAGCAACTTTTCAGGGGCGACTATGTGGGGGCTCTGACGAAAATGGTGAACTGTGTTATTCGAATGTCAGAAAGTGCATCAAGAGAGTTGGTTCCCGGATGAGGTCTCTTCGGCGGAGCGGAAAAACAAGAAGGTCTCCAGCGACGAGTGCATTTCGAGTGCTAAACCTTTGCTAAGAAGCTTTGTAGGCTGCCAGTTGCGCTGTGTCGCGTGTGATGGTGAGGGTGATCACCTCGAGATCGAGACAGTTCGGCTGGAATCCGAATGGGTCTTCGATTTCAACGCTGGTTTCCTCCATACCGAACATACCGAGCGCCACGGTCGCCATGATCAGCGGCGAGAGCCAGCCAAACCGGCCGCAGATCACCAAAGGCAAGCTGGCTAAGTAAACGAGGATCAATAGCTTGATCAACGAGACATAGGCAAGTGGGAGCGGAGTTTTCTGAATCTTCTCGCAACCTCCTTGAGCACTGACGAGCTCGGCAATGAGTTGTTCAAAATGTCTGGTCATTTGCGGATTCAGCGTGCCAAGCTTCACTTGTCGCCCGACCCAATGGGTCATACCAGCAGCGATCGCGGTGGGTTGATTACCAAACTTCTCAGCGACATGAAGAACCTGCTCCGGCAGAAACAAGGTCGTCTCCGACAAATCGCGTGAACCACGCAGTGCATTTCGCAGACTGATTGCGTAGCCGACGATCAATCCCGCAAGGGCTTCGCCTTCATTGGTATAAGTCGCCCCGGCTCGTGAGAGGTTTCGACTCGTGTTGACGATGATGCCCCAGTGCGAGCGACCTTCCCAATAGCGAGCGTTGGAGCTGTTCATACGCACCACGAGCAGAAACCCGATCAACGAACCGAGAATCGTGTGCGCGAAGCTGTCGAAGCCGGCCGACTTAAAGAACGGAACGTAACGATTGACGAACTCGAACTCGATCACCGCTTGAACCAGTGCGCAATAAACAGTGGC
>CAIJTV010000145.1:0-9416 GCA_903823635.1 uncultured Planctomycetaceae bacterium | reverse complement strand
TTCATAGTTATGCAGAGCCAGCCCGATCTGCTTCAGATTATTTTTGCACTGCGTGCGGCGAGCCGCTTCTCGAGCCTGCTGAACTGCAGGAAGCAACAGCGAAATCAGAATCGCAATGATGGCAATCACCACCAGCAATTCAATCAGTGTGAATCCCAGACGTTTCTTTGTCATCTTCATCGTTAACTCCGCTTGAATCCAAAATTGAAACCAGAATAAAGAACAAAACAGAACACTCTCAGGCGCGCACCGCGATCCCACGTGATCGCTATCAATGTTTGCAGACCTTGCTTCTGCGTGTTTCAACGAATCTTGTGGACGAGACACGGAGGGCTGACGCCCTGCCGCTCGCCGCTCTAAATCCCGAGCATTTGCCAGTCGCCGGTGATGGCGAACGTGATGCCGGGAACCTGGTTATTTACAAACAGCCATCTCCCATCCGGACTGAACGTTGCACCAGCCCATTCTGAACTTCTGAAGTCGCCCCTCAGGTTGTTGCGTTCTCCATTGAGCTGCACATTCATGGCAGCGAACTCTGTCAGTTGTCCGGCTCGTGTCAGAATTTGAAGCTTTTGGGGGACTCGATCACCATCTTCGCAAAGCACCAAACCACCGCGAGGACTTACACAAAGATTGTCCGGGCAGTCCAATACACTGGATGAAGGAGATTCGAACAACAGCTCCAGAGTTTCATGATGCGGCGTGTAAGCCCAGATCTGACCCTTTCCCTGCTTCCCGCCATGACTGGCGACGAAGTAGCATCGATCGTTGCCCCACCAGCAGCCTTCCAGCTTCTGAAACGATGATCCGCCGCGGGCTCGTCCCTGCTCAAATACTCCGCCCTCATCTTTCGTTCCCGGAGAATGAGCAACGTCTGGATTATCGATCGTGACCCAACTGACGTCGTACCATCGGCCGGTTTCAGCGTTCCGGCTCAGATCATCACAGCTCGCCACTTTCATCATCTGAAGCAGGCCACCTTTACCAAGATTGCCCTTCTCCAGTGGTACATACCGATAGAATCCGGCAGGCTTACGATCTTCCGTCTCGTACACGATTCCCGTGACCGGGTTAACCGCCACGGCCTCATGCACGAATCGCCCCATCGTTTTGAGCGGAACTGGTAAGGCGGTGCCCTCAGCCGAAACTTCAAACACGTATCCATGAGGATGATCAAGTCGCATGACGGTCTCGTCATCCTCATCGCCGTCCTCAAGGACAGTTTCTTCGCAGCTTAGCCATGTCCCCCAAGGTGTCGGACCGCCGGCGCAGTTCTTCAGCGTTCCGGAAAGGCTGCTCCACGCCTTCAGCCATCGCCCATTGACCGTGTCGAATGTCAGGTTTGAGCAGCCTGCGGTTGCTCTTGGATCGTAGGCCGAAGCAATATCGCCAAACGCCAGGCCACCCTGCTTACATTCATGATTTCGACAGATCGTCAGAACACCCGACTCGTTACGGATAATTCCCATTCCATCGTGCTCATTCGGCGTGCTCTGCCCATCGTCCATTCGATCTCCGGCCCACCCGAACGACAGATAATGAAAGCTCTCCGGCAACATCAGCAGAGGCAATCCAGTTGTTTCGTCCGGAGCTGGGCGGAGGCCACCGGCCACTGTGCTCCGGACAGGCGCCGCGAGCAATCTGCGGAGCGACTGCGGTACTGCCCATGAACCAAGTACCGCAGCGGACTGCAGAAGAAACTCACGACGCCCTGAGAATCCTGAGAGGTCCACAAAATCTCCTCGTTTGACCTGCATCGAAACTCTACTGAACAGAATTTGCGGCAACGTTCGCTTATCAGAGATTCTCGATCTGTTGATTTCTAGATCGATATCTGCCGGAGACTGATGTCTTCGCTGAGCGATCCGGAGTAACGCTCCCTATGCAGTAAGTCTTCACATCATCGAGAAGATTCAGTGTGCGTAATATTAGGATTTGATGAGTTCTGAAAGTACTACACTACTCGTTGTTATGCCTGATTGTTCACAGTGAACGCAGGTTCCCGGTTGACATCAGCTCGCCCAATCTTTGCGACCGAACGCCAGATACTGCAGCAGAATCGGAAGCTCGTAGACAGCCAGCAACAAAAATAACGTCCGCCCCTTCTTATATGTTTGTTCAAAGGCCGACATGTCATGATGCACCGTGTAGCGGCGATGGCTGATCAGTTGCACGCGATGCCATGCTGGAATCAGGATCACGTGTAACCAAAACGGAATGCCGGGTGTTGCAACAGCCGCAACGATCAGAAGCACGGCTGACAACGCCGTCAGCAAGAATACCATAAGAGGAATATTGCGCAGGAGGACGGCAAGATACGGCACAAACAACAGGGTCAGGACGCAATATTGGGTTGCGATCGTTGCTTGTGGCAGGATTGCTCGCATCGCAATCGCGGCCAGCGAGACCAGAGAAAAGTAAACGCCGTAGACCGCAATGATATGCCAGACATTGATTCCGAACTGACCATGGCGACAAAGATGTCTCTGGTACAACTCGTCGAAGTTTATTCGATGGATGTTCACTTTCTTCTTCTCCACAATGCCGAAATCGCGGTGAACAACATTCTGACCGTCGAAGCTTTCAGTGTCTCGGCGATCGTTCTGCAGACGGAAATGACTTCTTCCTCGGTCACCGTCAGAGGCGGAGTAAACTTGAGAATGTGGGGCTCGTACTGACAGAATCCCATCAACACCGGGCGGCTTGGATGGTTCATCATCTGCAGCAAATACAACTGAGCTGCATTCAAGCCGACTCGCTGAATCAGACTCTTTCGGCAGTTCAGTTCAATGCCGATCAGAAGTCCGTAGCAACGAACTTCGCGTACCAGTGAGACGCCCTTTAACTGACGAGCCAACTCTTCCTGAAACCGCTGTCCTGCCCTCGCAACCTGAAGGCTCACGTCTTCATGCTCAGCTCGACGCAGAGTATTCAGCAACGCTCGGTATCCGAGTTCATACGAGTATTTGTTCTGCAGATCTGAAGCGAGTGTTGATTGCCGAGCCTTCAGGAGATAGTCGATGCGATCCGAATAGAGCGTCAAAGCAAACGGGAACATCATGTCGCTGATCCCTTTGCCAATCGTCAGCAGGTCAGGCTGAATGGGTTTGCCCGAAGATCTAACGAAAGGGCCAGTCCGAAACATACCCGTCTGAATCTCGTCGACAAACAGGAATGCTCCAGTCCGTTGCCGAACCTCCTCGATGCTGCGAAGTAGTGAGTCGGGGATCTCGCGGACTCCGCCGACGCCCTGAATCAGTTCAAGCTGCATCACGGCGATCGGAGCTTCTTCTGCGAGCTGTTGAAGTCTGCTGGCCGCGTCGTCCGCAAACGGATCCAAGTAGACAACGTTGGCATAAAGAGGATCGATGTTCTGTCGATAGAAACTCTTTGCGGTGCCAGACAGGGCTAACAAAGTCTTGCCACCAAATCCCCCTTGAAACGCCACGATCCGTGATCCGGACGGATGAGCCGTCAACGCCAGCTTAATCGCGTGTTCAACAGAAGCCGCACCGCTGACGGACGGTATATGATGCGGAAGTCCGGTCAAGGCCTCCAATCGCTCCTGCACTTCGCCGCGGACGTTTTCAACCGGATCCAACTCGCGAATCTCTTTGGCCCAGTCCGGTGGATTGTGTCCTCGCAGACTGCAGGCGACGCCGCCAACTCCATCAAAGATTCGCTTGTTGCCAACACGTATGTAGTGCCCGGACGCGGTCACGTCATCCTGGTCGTATCCGGCAAGTGAGATCAATTTTGCGAGTGATGAACTGAAGAGATCTCGAAAGGTGTGGTGCAACAAATCATGGTCAACGAGCAGTGGTTTCAGCATTGGCTGAAGTTGACGATAAAAAGGTTCAGAATGTTCATGAAGACACTTCAGAAAGTGCATCGTGGAGATCGTGTTTGGCTGGAAAGTCGTGGAATGGAAATTCGTCATTCCCTTCACCGTCCACAACGCAGCAAGTTCGGGGCGAGCCGAGAAGGCGCCAAAAGGAACCTGACGCCGAGTGAAGGACTCATCAAACACCACAATGTCCGGGTTCAGTTTATCGTCCGTAAACATCGCTCGGTCAGAGAACAAATCCTGATCGAGGCAGACGATCACCAGGCATCGAGCACCACCGCAGAATTGTATCACAGCCTGTTGGAAATCGCCTGAGTGATGAGCCTCTCTCAGAGCATCCGGTGACAGCACAAGGATTCCGCCGGAGGCATCGGCCTGCTCATTGCGTGCAATGAACTGGGCCGTCGTTATCGAGTGCATCTCAGGAATGAACTCGATGGTCACTCGCTCGTCAGATTCATCTGATTCGATTGCGGTCGAAGCAAAATGACGGAAGCGATTCCCATCATCCACCAGAAAAACTCGTGTGTCGAGAGCGTTGCGTTCTGCTGTTAAGCCGTCGCTTCGCCAGTGAACATTCTGCGCGTAACGAGCCAGCTTGAGAGCCCCGCTCAGCGCTTCTTCACCGGAGTTCGCCAGAAACGACGCTCGACGCCCCTCACTTCTCGTCGCCGGCCAGACCTCCGTCACCATCTCTGCGAGCGCGACGCATGTTTGAGCGACGAACGGATTCAGATAAAGGCGCAGCAGGTTTGGGATTTTCAGACGAATAATCTGGTCACATGTCTGAAACGCTGACAGACAGTCTGAGTTCATGCCTCTAAAGGCTCTGTTTGCCGGGGTTGCAGCGGACGTGCGGAAGGTGCGTACTGATGAATCCAAGGAAGACATCTCGATTGCTCCTCGTCATAAACAAGTCGGCGGAAAGGCAGTTCTCATAAGCACACGCGGAGTTCGTCATGCCATCCTTCAGCATCTGCCGGAGCTGAATTTTTGAGATGGGCAGCGATTGATGATGGTTCCAGAAGATGACGAATTCTTCGGGCCTCAGGAACAACTCCACATGGAACGCGAACGTTCGTACAAACCAGTGAAACAGCGTTGACACGATCGGCGTTTCTTCGAGTCGATCCCAGACCCGGCCGATGCTGTCGCGAGGCATTTCCAAAGCGCCCGGTGCGGCCGCCGGCGAGTCGACGTAGTAGCGTCGAATGTCGATCGATGTGCTTGCGGCGCGATTCTTGCGAATCTCCACATTCGACGCTTCGGGGTCCTCGAAGACTTTCAGCACGTCTTCGGCCGAGGGGTTCTCCAGTGTCTCATGCTTGACGGAATACACGGACTTCGGTTTCACTCGCAACGTCAGACGAAGCAACAGTCGATGCCGACTGGTGTCGTACATCGCATCTCGAAACAGCTTTTCGCCGCGTCGAGTCAAAATAAATTCTTCCGTATCGCCGTCGTAGAGCAGGACATCCTCAATTGTGTCGCCCAATGTGGAAACATGGCTGCCCGATCCGTGAACCGGAACAAAGTACAAAGTCCCCATACTGATCCAGGAGTAGTTCGGGACAACGTAGAACTCCCGATCCACCTTGTTGAGTTCCTGAATGCAGTGCTTCAGAGTCAGACCCGCATCGACTGTAAAATGCGTACCGGAAACCGTGGCGTTGTTCTGCGAAGTAGAATCCAATCTCTCGCCCTGTACCACGCTGCGCAGGCGGGCTTCCAGATCGAGCATCGAAGCGTCGGACAACTGTGTTTTCCCGGGTAGTCCCGTCGTCAGCACGACTGTCTTTTCGGGAAACTTCCAGCCAAAGTGGTTCACGCCATTGTTGTATCCGGCCAACTGCACATCTCGGACGTTGTGACGGTTGTAGAGACTGATGATTTCTCGAATGGAGCGAGGTTTCAACGTGTCGAAATGAACCTGCCGGAAAGAAGGCACAAGCACGCCAAACAGGCGGATCATTGTGCAGATAAGCCATGAGATTCCGAGGCGTTTGAAGAGAGATGCCATCAGCGATTCCGCCTTTCCGGAGGATCTTTCGGCCGATCCCTCCGGCATCTGCTCCGTAAGCACAGCCTGCCAGCTTCGACGAACTCCAAGGATCGTCAAATGGCGAGTGCTGCCCGGTTCAGAAATGTGTCCGATATCAGAAGTTACGGATCGGGACTTCGCACTTGCCAGGGAGGAATCTTCGCCAGGAATCCTCTGACTGCGATCTAACGAAGCGTTCTCAATTGTCGCTACGGCTGAATTCGCAACAGCGGCGCGAGGTGGACACTTCTGCGCAGTCTGTTCAAGCTCAGCATTGATCACGGAGAACAGCTTTTCTCCGGCGACGAACGTAGACGTCAACTGAGGGCCTGTCAGGACATGAAATCTTCGCAACCGCTTTAGTCGGTTTGTAATCGACGATGACGGACTTAGCACATAGCCTGTAGAGAGAACGATTAGTCGGGATCTTCCAGGGCTTTGAATCGGTCCGGGACCTTGAACTGAGATGGTGCCATCCACGGGATTTGAAGAATCAGAATCGGTTTTCGAAGTATTTCGTCCCGCTGTCGTTCGGTCTTCGGACTTTCGAAACGATTCGCTCAACTGATCAAGGAGTGCCTGCATGCCGTCGTTGTGGCCCGGACACAGATGGCTGAACAATGAAGGAAGCACGATGAGGCAAGTGAACGGCATGATCGACGCGAGTTGAGATAACCCTGCAAAGACATTTATCACCTGACCGGAAACCTGCCGGTTGAGAAAAAAAACAATCTCGACTGGACGGACCTCACCGCGGGCAATCTTCTGAAGAAGGATTTCCGGTGAAAGCAACTCACAAGATGCCCCGTCCTCGCTCTGTGCGGAGTTCTCATTCAGAAAGCAAAGATAGTCCTTCGCGAGCCCGGTATCACTACAGGAGACGATCAGTCGTAAGCCGCGGGCCGACGACTTTGCACCAGCCGCCACGTTGAAATGCTCGTGCAGCCCGCTCCCATGCGAATCAAGCAGGCTAATGGCCGCAGAATCCGTCCCCTCACCCGACAGTTTCATCAGTCTGCCTTCCCTGTGATTGTGTCGAACAGTGGTTCTCCGAAGTGAATTGACTGATCTCGTTCGACAAGTGCCGAAGTTGTCCAGTTCTTCTCCGTCATAAGGATGACTGTTGATCCCAGCTCAAAGGTCGCGATCCATTCCGCACGATCCATTGGGCGAGGTGTCTCCAGTTTGGTAACGGTGACTCGGCGTGGGCTGAATCGGTGTCCGGTTCGAAACGGATGAGTGATGTGACCAACGCCCCAGCCAGCCACCATAATCAGCAGGCACTTGCCGAAAGACGTGTCGAGCTGCATGATGAGTCGCTCATTCAGCGCGAAGACGGGAAACTCGGGTGTCTGATAAGGTGGATGGACAAGCAGTCGATGACCGGGAACATGGACCAATTGTTCCAGTACGCCATCGGCCGGCGTAAAGACGCGGTGACAGTCGCGAGGAGACAGAAACAGAATCGCGAAGTGCCCATCATTGAATGGAGAAGTATCGGTTTCCGGGCACAATGAATTCAGGGTGTAACGAATCCCCTTGATGGTCATCACCGTGTCTTTTTCAATCCGACCGATATCCTGAACGGTTCCGTCGACCGGAGAAAGAAACTGATTTGTCTGTTCTGGAATCGGCCGAAGCGATGACTTGACGCCTCGAGTGAACAGTTCGTTGAGCGATCGAAACTGCTCAAGAGGCTTCTCCAGTTCGGTCTCGTCCAGTGCTCCATATTTTCCGCCGTAGATCATCGAAAACACCTTTCGGCGCAATGCCGCTGTGGGGATGGGTGTTCGAGACAATCGCACTCCGATTGCGGCCCCGAGCATGTTGAGAGTTCCACCATGGATTCGACGAGCCTGTCGAAATTGTTCCAGTCGTACCTTCATGAAGTGCTTCATACTTCTGACGCCACGATCTCGGCAACACGCAGAGCATTGGCGATGATTGTTAAGGACGGGCCAACTCCCAATGAAGTTGGCATGAAACTTCCGTCAACCACAAAAACATCCGGCTGATCAAACAAACGACACTCGGGGTCTGCGGCCGCATATTCCCGCGACAGCCCAAATCGAATTGTGCCACACTGATGAGCGACGTGTTCCTGAGACGGTCTTAAACCGGAGACACAATGGACAGCTCCGGTGCTCTTCAGGAGATCCGACATGCGGCGAGATAACTCCGCACCACGTGTACGATCGTAATCCGAAAACTGATGATGGAGCTGGATGGTCCCTGACCGATCCAGCGAAACGCGATTGTCCGGATTCGGCAGATCTTCAACGATGCCGACCAAAGGCAACATGCGTGAACGCAGAAATTTCAGTAT
Organism: uncultured Planctomycetaceae bacterium; assembly: GCA_903823635.1. GTDB lineage: Bacteria > Planctomycetota > Planctomycetia > Planctomycetales > Planctomycetaceae > SXXK01. The sequence goes on along the minus strand of CAIJTV010000145.1, from coordinate 1,202 downwards.
CCAGTGCGGAACCCACTTCATTCCGGTTTTCGCCATCATCCACGGCCCCGGAGCGGGCAGTGATTGAATAATCCCCATTTTTTCCGGCAGATCCCGAGTGCCAAAATAATAGTCGGAGGAACCAATCTGTTTAATAAACGTCTGCGTCGCACCGGTGGGACGCATAAAGACCCCGATCGAGATCGGCGAATAGTGCATCATGTAGTTCCGACCAATCATCGGATGGTCGAACCCCGACTTCAGCAACAAGGCTGATGATCCAATTGCGCCGGCCGAGAGCACATAGCGTTTGGCGGTGTACCGAACTCGCGATCCCGTCACTCTATCTTTCAGCCAGAGACCGCTAAGCCGACCGCCGACACCTCGCTCCAGCAGGTCCCCTTCGCACTGAGTTTTCAAAGTTAAAGAATCGCCGCGATCAATGCATTCCCGTACCAACTGGCCCGATGAACGTCGCGCTCCGGTGGGGCAGACGAATCCCGCACAGTTATCACATCGCAGGCATTTCGAGGTTTCAATTGCCAGCGGTAATCGATAAGGATTCAGGCCCGAATTCCGGGCCGAGCGGATTAGTTTCTCATTGATCCGGGCAAGAGGAATGCCACTCCGGCCGACGGAAGAGGCTCCGGATTGATCTCTTTTCAGGCTCTCGATAGTTGACGTGTCTGGCGATGCTTCGGGACCTCGTGGATCTCGAACATCAGCGACGCAGTAAAGACTTTCGGCCGCCTTCAGATGGGGTTCGAATGACTCATAGGACACTGGCCACTCATGAATGTCTTTAGGAATACGCTGGGCATAATATCGGCCGGGAGAAAAATCAGAGGGATGAGGGCGCAGGAGCGCGCCTCCGTAGACTGATGTACCACCGCCGATGAGCCCTCCCATGTAAAGTCGAGAAGGACTGGAGTTCAAAACGACCGAGCGATCATCGTAGGGCTGCTTCTGGATCAGTGTCGCAAATTCATCGTGCAGAGAACTCGGCTCGCGTGCTGCAGCGCCTTCGTTTCCGCCTGTCAATCCACCACGTTCAGCCAGCAGAACTTTCTTTCCAGCCGACGCGCATACTGAAGCCAGTGTCCCGCCTCCCGCGCCGCTGCCAACAACGATGATGTCGAAATCCGCATCCATGTGCGGAATCTGGACGCGAATTGAGAACTTCCGGTTAAGTGTTTGTTAATGATTCGCGAAGCTCGTCCCTA
>CAIJTV010000144.1:0-4353 GCA_903823635.1 uncultured Planctomycetaceae bacterium | reverse complement strand
CAAAATCGTTTTTCCGGAGAGCTGCAAGAAGTCCATGATCGACGCTCAGGTTCTCGGTACAGATTTGAAATTGAGATTTGAAAAAGGGAATACCGTCAGAGAATCGCCGAGCCCTTGACTTCGATACCCTTGAGTTTCATCTTCAATTCTTCAATGTTCGGCGAGATTTCAAACGCCGCTTCACGGCTGACGAATTCTCTCATAACAAAGTCATACAGACTGTCATTAAACAACTGCATGCCTTCTGACTTGCCGATACGAATCGCCGCGAATAATTTCTCGTCCATTTCCTCCATCACCAGCTTGCGCACGGTGGGATTGAAGGTCATGATTTCAACGATGGGCACTCGGGGCGGCTTGTCGACGATAGTCTTCAGCAGTTTCTGACCAACGATACACTTCATGTTCATCGCCATACTCGCGCGAATCGCTTTGTGCATATCGAACGGGAACAAGTCCAAAATACGCGAAATGCAGCCCGGCGCACCAGGGGCGTGAATCGTTCCAAAAACAAGGTGACCGGTTTCGGCAGCGTGAATGGCTGTTTCGAAAGTTTCACGGTCGCGCAACTCGCCCACGAGCATGATATCTGGGTCTTCACGCACCGCGTGTTTCATGGCGATATGGAAGTCGATGACGTCCTGTCCAATCTCCCGCTGGTTGATTAAGCATTTGTCTGACGTGTAGATGAATTCGATCGGATCCTCAATTGTCAGGATGTGCTTGTTCATGTTGCGGTTAATCCAGTCCAGCATCGACGCAATCGTCGTACTTTTTCCGGAACCCGTCACACCCGCCAACAACACCATCCCCTGGTCATACTTGCAGTGATCGACCATCTGAGGCGGAAGGTACAGACCTTCAAATGGAGGAATTGATCGCTCGATCTTTCGAGCCACCATTCCGATCTTGCCAAGCTGGGTAAACAAATTCACTCGGAAGCGCCACGGGTCGCCTTCGATCAGAATCACTTTTGAAAAGTCGGCCCCGCCGTTTTCATGAAAGATGTCCAGATTTCGCTGGTCCATCATGGGAAACGTCAGCTCAATCATCTGGCTTTCGGTGATCGGTGCCATTTCGAGATCGCGTAATCCCCCGCGAATTCGAAACACAGGCGGCCTGCCAACCTGAAGGTGAATATCCGAGCACTTATGTTTAATGGCCAGTTTAAAAATCTTGTCGACTTCAATCTCTTTAATTGGGTCGAAAGTAGATTTTTTCCAGTCAGCAATCAAAACCATAGTCAATATGTCCTGACAATTGGTTGGCGTTCCAGGGGACCTGCACAGAAACAGCGTTTTACCATGCAAAGCCTCCGTCGTGCAGCGTGCAAAGCCCAGATTTTTGCTTTGCCTGGCTTACTTAAGCTGACGCTCGACGACGCGATTTCGCGTGACGCAATGTGCGATTCTTCAGCTTCAGAAAAATCGCCAGCATTTGCTCCGCATCCCGGTAGCGATGACGTGGATTGATTTCGATCGCTCGACGCATAAAGTCAATGAATTCGGGATGAATCCGACCACGCAACTTAGGATAGCCAGCAGCCGGCCATTCGAATGGCCACTCCGGCCACTGCCCGGAAAGCAATCGCCAGACAATCAGCCCGATCGAAAACACATCGGAGCGGAATGATGGCTTTCCCATGGCTTGTTCCGGCGCCATATAGCCGACCGTTCCGGTGCCTCCACCCTGAACCGTTTTCTGCGACACTTTCGCGATCCCGAAGTCTGCCAGGCGAATGCGATTTCCGGCAAACACGATCACGTTTTCAGGCTTGATGTCGCAGTGAATCACATGATGGGAATGAGCTAACGCAGTGGCCCGCAGAATTTGTTCGGTGATCTCGAAGGCGGTTTCCAGACAAATCCGCCGCATCATTCTCTGCTGGAGCGTTTCGTCACCCAGCGGAAACACCACAACCAGTCGGTTTTCGATAATGCTGGCGTCTTTGATCGGCAGAATATTGTCGTGCTCAAGCGGAGCGGTCGTTCGGATTTCTTTGCGAAACTCGGTCAGGACGGCGTCTGTGGTGTACTGAGAGTGAGGCACCTTGATAGCGACTCGAATCCCCTGCACCGTATCCATCGCCTGGTACACGGCGGCGAATCCGCCCGCGCCTAAACGACGCTCGATGCGGTACTTTCCGAGCTTCTGCCGGATCTTTAATTCGCTGGACGATTTATGACCGTTGGGCATAGCTCACTGCAGTGAATCGGGTGACCTGAAACACAGCCGGCTGAACCAGGAAAAAGCCGGGGGAACGATGGCTGTTCAATGTCCAGATTCGGCGACTCATTGCAACTGGCAGGATGGACTTTTCCGCACGACGGCTAAAACCCGTAGATCCACGGCCATCACACCTCACCAGCCGCACGACCGGAAAGGTTTACAACGGCGATCCCAGGAATGGACGAAATCGAGCTGAAGATTTGCTGGATCACGACCGAAAGGCCTCCTCCTCCTTTCGCGTCATTTCAAAGCGGCAGCGGTGGATTTGGAGCGTGCGGATAAGAGCTGGGGGTGTAGGAGATCGCCAGTTCCGGAGTTTCCAGACGCACTCCTCCCCTGGCTTTGGAATGCAAAACCCGGTCCAGAATGCCGCTGGTCAGAACCGTTCGTTCCACAGGATAAGTTGGTTTTCCCGTGTGAATCATGCGTTCAACCGCATGCAGCAGGAATCCAAAATGCGGGTGGCGAGGCACCGTTCGTTCTTCTGCTCGAGCGGCCAGCGGTTGCTCAACTCCTCGAAGCTTAACTCCGGCACTGATGCTCTGAGCGAAGCCCCGCGTCATCAAGGCACCGGCCACGAATCCGTCACAGTACTCCACAACAAATAGATGGTCATTCGGGCCGCTGGCTGAACGAACATCGACTCCTTCCGACTTCAGAGAGACGGCTGCCACCGCATCGATCAGCGAGGCATTGATGGCTCCTTTGCCGACGGCTTCCCAGATGGCATCGCCATTCAGGCATTGAACGGACTTGACGCCAACTTCTCCGCCCTTGCGACGTTCAACCATGCACTGCAGAAACTCAAGAGTATGAATACCATACCGATCGAGTTCTGCGTATCCAATCGCGAAAGCGGATTCCAGCTCACAGCCCATTGGCACCGTCACATCCGGATTGCGATATCCCACGACCAGTGATGACCCGGCCATGAATGGCACCTTCATCTCTTTGGATCGTTGATACATCCAAAGCGTGTCTTCCCAGCTCGGGCCCAGATGTTTGTCATTGAACACCGGAACGACCTTGCCGTATTTCTGAAACGTGTCCGTGATCTCCTCAAAGAACTTCTTTCGAGGATAGAGGTCCTGCCCGAGTTCGTTGCGAGGATAATCACCGTGCTCACCGATACTCAAAACGCCGTCGATCGGAATTCCGTTTGTCCCAACCGTGACCGCACCTTCAATTGTTTCAAAGATCGGGATGTTGTACTTTTTTGCCAGCTCGCGTCCGAACTCTGTTTTGACCGTTTGATCGATGTATAGAGAACTCAGTTTCAGCGCTGGCCCGATGCCACCATCAATCTTCCAGCCTTCCAGAAGTCGACCGATTAAGACGTCAGAATGTGAACCCTTGAAATAGGTGGTCAGAATCCCCGTGACCAGCTTCGGAGGACGATCTCCCAGCGGCGGCCAATCTGAACTCTCAGCAGGATTCAGTTGCTGAGTAGCGGCAAAAGCCGCTTCAGGAACCGCGAAACCACCGGCCATGGCAGCAGAGGCAGCCAGCCAATTTCGGCGAGTCAGGTTTTCCAATACGTTCATCTGCAGAACTCCGAATCAGTCATCGAGCCCGTTTGTCTGGGCCTTTGAGATGGCGAATTTCAGACGTTTGCGAATTCCGGGGTGAGACTGTTGTAAGACATCGTGAAACGTCCGACAATGCACCGGATTCGTGCCGTAAAATGGGCATTCCTGCCAGTCGAGTTGTGTCGGACAAGAATGTCCAACCTACAATCTCCACGCGAGACAAAGGCAAACTGCCGCGCTCTCTCAGAATTCTTCAGGATCGATCTTCGTTATGACCTCCGTCTTTCGCCCGGCAATTGATCGAATGGCAGGCTATGCTCCTGGTGAGCAGCCTCAGGAAGGCGGCTGGGTCAAGCTCAACACGAATGAGAATCCCTATCCGCCTTCACCGCGAGTTGTCGACGCCATTCGCCGGGCTGCTGAAGGTCGTCTGAACGTCTATCCCGACCCCAGTGCGACGGGGTTCCGGAAAGTTGCGGCGAAGTTGTTCAATGTCGATCCGGACTGGATTCTTCCGGCCAACGGCAGCGACGAAAATCTGACCATTATTACTCGTTCGTTCTGTGACGCTGATCAGTCGATCGCCTATCCGTAT
>CAIJTV010000143.1:0-3149 GCA_903823635.1 uncultured Planctomycetaceae bacterium | reverse complement strand
GTGCAGATCAGGAGTTTTGGGAAGCCGCCAGTGTTCGACGAATCACGGGAAGTGCGTCGGTCAGAAATGTTTCTGACTGAGCCAGTCCGTCTCCGGAATCCCAGGCTCGATCTACTGTGTACAATTTGAAAAGGACGGGTTGCCCTCGATAAGCGATTCGAGGATTCGCCGGTGCGTCCCATGCTCCATCCGGACTCCAGCCCCAGAATACGCGCACGACATCCGAAGTCATCGCTCCCTGCGGTCTGAATGTGGCCTTGTTCAGACTGATGGTGACATCGTCTGCATCCGTGACTCCAACAACTGAAGGACCGGAGATCAGAGAATAGCCAACCCCTTCGAAGCAAGCTGTCGGTGGATGCACACTCATCGGACCAGCGCCGCCGCACAGGATTGTCAGGACAACCGCACGTCCGGTTTCGGCGTGTCGAAACTCCCGGCGAAAGTAGCCTGAGATTTCTCCCAGACGAATCTCGCGTTCATCAATCGTCATTGGCGTTGATGTCCATGCGCCGATCGTTGCGGGAATTCTGTCCAATGATTCCTTCGCTGCGTTCAGAACCACCGGATTACTCAGACCTTCGTTTAGTAGCGAATCTGCTGCGGCTGAAACGCTGAGTGCAGCGAGACCACCGAGGCAAAGACCGAAGTCACGTCGGCTCATTGAAGTTTTGGAAGAAGTCATCCCGGATTCCTTATGGTCTGCTGACAGTGATGCTGCTCTGTGTCCGATGGAACGAAAGGCCCGGATGAGCGTCGGGCACCTCCACATACAGCAGGTCGATAATCTTCAGTTCCAGAAACAGCAACAGCATCGCCAGTGGCATCATCAGCCAGCCGCTCAGATCATGGAAAATGAGATCCGCTGTTTCTCTGTCGGCGTATTCATAGGCCAGAGCCGTGGCCACAATTCGGACGATGTTACTGATCAGTGCAATCGGAATCGCGCTGAAGAAGATCAGAATCTTTTCCCAGCGTGAGCGATCACTGACGATGACTGCGGCCGCTGAGATCGCGATGAAGACCATCAGCATTCTGAGGCCGCTGCAGGCTTCTTCAACGCCGAGGCGAATGTCGCCCATCAAAATTGTGTTGCCCTGAGCGATCGCTGGAATACCAAATGTTTGAATAAAATAAGTGGCTTCCGTCGCTCCCATTACTTGCAGAGGGTCTGACAACATGCGTTCAAGCTGAAATGGCAGTGGCAACATGAACCCTGTAAACAGCACGGCCGGCCAAACACCTCGAAAAAATCGTTTGCCCCAGACAAGCAATACAATGCCCGTCAGACAGAACAGAAATCCCGCGGCATCAAACGCTTCGAAGTAGAAGTATGTGGCGAGCAGGTGGGATAAAGAGCCTGTGATTGTCAGGATCAGGCCACTGATGTGACTGCGAGCATCCCCGGCCGGGATGTGAGAACGACGCATCCAGCCCAGCCCCACAGCCATTATGGGTATGATAAAGCCGTGGGAGTATTGAGGCTCTGTGGTCCAGCGACTGACACAGTTACTCAGGAGATCTCGGAAGACCCAGGCCATGATTCCCGCAAGCCCCGCCGTCACAAGTGCTCGCGCTGGCCAATCCAGACATCGCCAATGTTCGAGTCGCGTGGGAAGAGACATGGGACAAGGTTCCTCAGCGGTTTTTATTCTTTGCCCGGCATGAAACGAAGCCATGACTTCTCAAGAAGGATGAGACAGAAAGGCTTAGTCGAGGTCGCGAGCAGAGTATTCAAAGGTTTCCCAAACGCTACGACACGAAATGAACCTCGCCGCCATTCCTTTCGTTAAACCCCCGTCAAATGGCCCGTCGGGGTGGAGTGTGGGTGGTTTGACGGATGTGACGGCAATGACCTGCAACGCACAGTCCGTGCAATCGATTTTACCATTACTGCCTTAAGTACATCACAATCGGTCGGACGAATTCGATCGGTCGAAAGGAGCAGCAGCATCGCCGCAACCTACGGTTCTGAGTTGCATCATTGCCGTAGGGGAACAGCATCAGCTCGGCATGTTGAATGTTCTGAGCATGCAACATCATTTAATTTCAGATGGAGGTTTCGGAATGAAGAACAAGGCGCGGGTCGTTGAGATTTTCTCGGCAGGGGTGGCTTTGTTTGTTCCGATGAATCTGGTTTGGGGACAGTCGTGCCAATGCGACAACTCTCCCGTTGCAGGCATTCAACAGTATGTCTTGCCGCTGAGTCACTTCGCTGATCCTCGAGTTGCAGATCAGCAGGTTGGGCTGACTTACAAGCCCGGCCGTCAGCTTCCTGCAGGCTGGCCTAATCAATGGGGAGGGCCTGCTATCCTGGACGACGCCGGGCAGATGGCGAGAAAAGAAGCTACCAAACCTGCGACGCAGGCCGGTGATACCAGGACTCAACAGAATGCCGATCAACGTGAGAAAACCGGGAAAGACGTAGACGAGTCTTCTGAGAAGAAACCTGCTACTTCCGCCCTGATTTCAAGTCTGATGGTACGGGATCCGTTCTCCGGGCGCATGGTGCCGACCACCTCGCAGACGCGTTGGTCTCAGGGGGAAGAGACGAAGGCTGCAGTTGGTGTCCCTACTGCCGGAGACCAGAAAAAGGTTGAGAGTCGGCCTTCAACTGAAACTTCCTCCAATGTTGATCGTAATCAGTCAGAAGCAAGGAGCGGAATCTCTGCGCGGGCTTCGAAAGAAACAATCGGCAGTTCTGAGCCTTCCACTGGGACATCAACCAAATCGAGTACTCGTTCGTGGAGCGTTCTTCCAACTCCGGGTCGAGCTGGTGGCGGACCTGCAATCGGCGGTGGAACTGGCGGCATAGGCGGTGGCGGCGGTGGTGCTAATGGGGGAATAGGAGGTGGAAACGGAGGTGGTGGTGGAGTTGCAGGCAATGGCTGGAATTGGAATCCTGAAACCGGCGGTGCTGGTGGAGCCGCCGGTGGCAACGGCGGCGGACAGGCCAACACCGGAGTTCTTGATTATGTAGAGACGATTGACGACAAGGCAGATCCTCCAACAGATGGTCCCGGCAAAGATCCCGTTGATCCACCAACAGATGGTCCCGGCAAAGATCCCGTCGACCCTCCAACAGATGGTCCCGGCAAAGATCCCGTTGATCCACCAACAGATGGTCCCGGCAAAGATCCCGTCGACCC
>CAIJTV010000142.1:0-2286 GCA_903823635.1 uncultured Planctomycetaceae bacterium | reverse complement strand
TGCAGAGCTTTCTTCTCGTCTTCAGTCAGCTCAGTCTTTGCTGACAACTCTGCGAACTTTGCTTCCATGCCAGCCCAACGCTCGAGAAGCGGAGCGTATTTCTCATCGGCCTTCAGCACATCACGATTGATCCAAGCTTCGCACGCGGATCCGCCCCAGGCGTTGTTGATCATGCCCACAGGAACGCCGGTCGTTTCCTGAATCTGGCGAGCAAAGAAGTATCCAACAGCCGAGAATGAACCGACTGTTTCCGGGCTCGTGACCTGCCATTGACGATCGTGAGTCAGGATTGGTTCCTGTGTACCCACCTGAGGGAAATTGATCATGCGAATGTTGGTATTCTTCGCCGTCAGTTTTTCCAGATCGGGATCATTGGATGCATTAACGCTCCATTGCATATTGGACTGTCCGGAACATATCCAGACTTCGCCAACCAGAACATCTTCAAAGGTGATAGTTTCATCGGCCTTGATTGTCAGTTGGTGAGGTCCACCTGCGGTCAACTCAGGCAGAGATACGTCGAATCGCCCATCGGCATTGGCTTTTCCTGAAACCGACTTATCGGCCAGAGAAACGGTGACATCCTGGCCGGGATTCGTCCAGCCCCAGACTTTGATCGGAGCCTTCTGCTGGACAACCATGTGATTGCCGAACACGTTCGGAACTTTAAGAGCCGCCTGAGCATTGACCGCCGCGAACAGCACGGCCAACATTGTGAACAACCGAATCTTCACTGTAATCCTCCAATGGTGAGAAATGGGAAGGCAGGACCGAGACGCACTGTCACAAAGCCAGCAGATTGAAGTGCGACCTTCGGATACTGGCTGCCTGAGACGGCTCGGCAAAATGACATCTGTCAGAATTAAAGCAATCCTCCGTGAAGATTGCATCCGAACAGTGCCTGTCGCAACCATGAAGCCGGCCGTCGTGGATTCCGAGAAGTCGCGGTGGCGATCTCTTTTTGGCCGGTGTTCGCCGAATGGGGTCGCGAAGTTGTCCACAGATGAACGCAGATAAACACGGATATAATGGCAGAGGCGGCGAGAGTTGGGGCATCATTTTGTGGTCATGATTTTGTCATCTACTCACCTTAGGATTCGCCTCGTTTTGAGTTCCTGTGACGCTGAGTTACCATTCGCGAATGGCAGGACACGCTTTGATTGCCCCGATTAGGGCGAGGTAGAATCCGAGGGCCATTTTTCAAGACTCTGTCAGAGACGAGGCGGCTTGTTATGGCCAAAAGTCACGGCGTTCAATTTGTCAATATTGTGGATTCGGTTCGTCCACTGATCAAAGAGTGTACGATTCCGGATGTGGTGCGACGACAGGCCCTGGGGGATTCATTTGTCCTGATTGATGTCCGCGAGGAAAGTGAATTCGGCGCGGGGCGAATTCCCGGGGCGAAACATGTCGGCAAGGGTGTCATTGAGCGTGATATCGAAGAAATCATTCCCGATCCCGCGACTCCGCTGGTTCTTTACTGCGGAGGTGGCTATCGCTCGGCACTGGCTGCCCATAACCTGCAACTGATGGGATATACCAATGTTATTTCCATGGATGGAGGATTTCGAGGCTGGAAGGAAAGCGGCCTTGAGATTGACTCCTCCCCAGTGTAATCCTGCGTGCTAAGATTTTTTCAAACCTGACCAACCAATTGCCTTTCGCTGTCTGAAGTTTTCCTCCACCGATCCAGAATCCAATCCAGAGAGTGCTGTTTTTGTCAGAGCTTCCTGGAAACCCGCCACCGCATTTTGTGTCCCTCCTGTTTTTCAGCCTCCGTTTCGTGGAACAAGAATAACATGCCGCAGACTGCCCCCAGTTTTTCTATCCATTTCGATCACGAAGATCGTTCCAATTCCGTCCGTGACGTCATCGCGACTCGTGAGCCGCACTCGCTGCGAACGTTCACGCCCAGCCAGGCCGTTTTGGCGAAGTCAGCCGGTGTCTTCCACTGGACTCCGGAAGGTCGACGATTATTCGACTTCACTTCCGGTGTGCTGGTGGCCAATCTCGGCCATAACCCCAAACGCTGGATGGCTCGCTTCACGGAGTATCTCGGCTGGAACCCGTCGCACTTCAATTCTCATGAAGACGGGTTCTTTCAGGCTGTGTCTCTGACGGCCTACAATGCGATCACCGAATTGGAAGCCGAAGCCAGTCGACGGCTGGTTGCCAATCTTCAGGCCAGCGAAGGCGGCAATCGTCTCGAAACCGTGATCTGGTCAGCATCTGGTTCTGAGGCTGTCCAGAAAGCGCTTTGGGCCTGCATGAAGCGTGACCCAAAAC
>CAIJTV010000141.1:0-1569 GCA_903823635.1 uncultured Planctomycetaceae bacterium | reverse complement strand
CGGAGTTTGGATTGGAATATGTCAGCGGGGAATTGTTCCCCTTTTTCGCGAATCGCCTGCAGAATGTAAACCGGCCCGGCTTCCGTGAGCATTTGCGACGCCTGGATCTGGAGCCAGACGCCAATGAGTCTTTCGATCCGATTGAAGTGCTGGCTGTCAGCGAAGGGCGACGAGCAACTGACAATCTCGAAATCTTTCCAAAAGTCGAACGATCAGAAGACGGCAGTTTTGCAATCAAGTTTTTCCTCCACGGCTGGCGGCACATTCATCCAGACGGTGCGGCCAGAATCCTTTCGCTTCAGCCTGGGGAGCAACTCGGTATCGCCATTGAGGCGACGAACCCGGCGACAGGATTCGCGATACAGATTCAGACTCTGGATCGTGTTGTGATTGGATATGCACCCCGGTATCTGATTGAGGATCTGAGTGAGGTGATATTGCAGTGTGCAGGTTCGGTTGGTGCTTCTGTAAGCCGTTTGAACCTTCCTCCAGCGCCGCCGAGCCAGCGATTGCTGGTATCGTTTAAAGGCTGCTGGCCTGAAGGCTACGAGCCGATGAGCGGTGAGCAATTTGAAACGATCGATGGAGTGGACTCCATAACGATCGAAAATGAGTTCTCGGAAGCTCCCTGAGCCAATGAGTATCAAGGAGCCGGGCCAATCAGCGAATCCAACTTTCAATTCCTGCAATCCGAATGGCCGAACATTCTGGAATCCGCGATAAAGGCGGAATCACTGGCAATCCCCGATCCGCGCACCGCTTGTTTCTACGCTCGACGCACACTGGAACTGGCGGTTTCGTGGGCGTTCAAGTTCGACAGCGGTCTGAAGCTGCCATACCAGGAAAATATCTCGGCTCTGATCCATGAACCGACGTTCAAGCAGACTGCCGGTGATGCAGTGTTCAACAAAGCCAAAGTGATTGTCACGCTGGGCAACCGGGCGGTGCATCATCATCGACCGATTCCGGAAAGCGATTCCGTCGTTGCAGTCCGGGAGTTGTTTCATGTGTGCTACTGGCTGGCTCATACGTATGGCCGCCAAGGCCGTCCGACAGCCGGGCTGACGTTTGATGCTGCTTTACTTCCGAAGACGACTCCGATCCCCAGGCAGACGCTGGAGCAGTTGCAGAAGATCGGGGCGGAGCTGCGTGACAAGGACGAAAAGCTGTCCACTCTGCTGGCGGACAAGAATTCGCTGGACGCAGAACTTAGGCGGTTGCGGGCGGAAGTGGCGGAAGCACGACGAGCGGCAACGGCTCAGCCGGACAATCATGATTACTCAGAAGCTCAGACTCGCGACTATTTCATCGACATGCTATTGAAGGAAGCTGGCTGGCCGCTGGATCAGACGGCTGATCGGGAATTCGAAGTGTCCGGGATGCCGAACGAACAGAACACAGGTTTCGTCGATTATGTCCTGTGGGGAGATGACGGAAAACCGCTGGGACTGGTGGAAGCGAAACGGACGAAACGTGATGCTCGTGTAGGTCAACAGCAGGCGAAGCTGTACGCTGATTGCCTGGAAGCGATGTACGACCAGCGACCGGTGATCTTCTATTCCAATGGCT
>CAIJTV010000140.1:0-1731 GCA_903823635.1 uncultured Planctomycetaceae bacterium | reverse complement strand
GTCATGGAACTTTGACACTGAGCCAGACCGGTGGCACCGCCAACGGAGGCTTTAGTTATCAGCCAGATGCGGGGTTTGCGGGCGTAGATTCGTTCACTTGGCGAGTTCGAGACGGAATTGCCTGGAGTGATGCCGTCACAACAACCATCGCGGTCAACAACACGGCCCCTGTCTTGCGAGACAGAACCTTCCACTCAAACTACACGGCGGGAACAGCGTTAAGCGGGGGCGGGCGACGTTACAACTATAGCCTCAGCACTCAGAATACCGCGTTTGACCTTGAAAACGACACGGTCACATATCAGCTCGTCAGCGGGCCAACCCACGGAACTGCGACAGTCAGCCCTGCCGGAGCAATCTCCTATACGCCGACGAGCACGACATTCACCGGTCAGGACTCCTTTACTGTGCGTGGATTCGATGGCTATTCATGGAGTGATCCCGTGAAGGTCGCTGTGTCTGTCGACAACGAGGCTCCGTTGGCCATTCTGGACTCGTTCACGACGCACCATCACACCAACCTGACCTTCACCGCTAGTCAATTGTTGGGCAACGACTATGACTTCGATGGCGACACCCTGCAGATCGTCTCTGTAACCAATGGTGCCAATGGCACTTTGACCCAGTCAGGCAACAACTGGGTATTCAATCCAGGCAACTTCCTGGGTAAGGCCGTCTTGACGTATGTGATCACTGACGGGCTTGTCCAGAGTGAACCGGCGACGATCGAGATTGAAGTGACCAATGCTCCTGTTTGGGGTACTGATCGTAGCTTCACGTTGATTGAGAGTACATATATCGAATTTGAGCTTTCTGGAACTGCAGGCAGTGTCGTCAGCGCTGACGGAGATGCCACGACCATCAGCATTACCGCTCAACCGTCACACGGTTCTTTGACATCGCTGGGAGATAATCGTTGGCGATATACACCGACGCCTGGCAGTTCGAGCGGGTATAACGGCAGCGGTAACGGAACTACGACTGTAACACGAGGATATCTCGGCCACGATCAGATCACGTTCCGCATTTCCGATGGTATCGTACAGTCAAACCCAGTGACATACTCATTCAACGTCATTGACGCGATGGCTCTGGCTGAAGTCAATGGCCTGCGTGACACATCGATCACGGCCAGTACGGACCCGGTGCTCTTGCAGACACCAGATCTATCCTCCGGGCAAAATCCTATCCCGGCACCTCAGTTGCCGGAGGCAAACGCGAAGATCCATACCGTAAGGCCAGGAGGAACTGCGACAGGCCAACTCGTGGTACCAACGGGAGCGACCATGGAGTTTTGGAATGGTACGTCGTGGGTCGATGTTACTGCATCTTCGACGGCCATTGCTTTGACTGGCGGATCTTTGGTTACGATCAGCCCGGATGGGAATTACTCCGTCACCGGTTCGACAGCCTCAAAGGGAAGCCGTTCAGAGGCACGATTCCGAATCAGCAAGAATTCGCTGGCGACCGAGAGTCGCATCGCAATCGTTTCCAAAAATAGTGCGCCGATTCTGGCATCCCCCTTCCTCACAACCGCTGGAGGCTCACTGGTTTCTTTTGTACGTGACGCTGAGGGCGACTCGATCTCATTCACAGAGCAGCCCGGACAGCCAGATGTGATCACGATGAGTTCGACTACACTCACAATTTACCCCAACGGGACGTACGGTTTCTCATACAATGATGCAGCTCCTCACAGTGAAATGATGCCTTTTCAATTTACTGTGCGAG
>CAIJTV010000139.1:0-1912 GCA_903823635.1 uncultured Planctomycetaceae bacterium | reverse complement strand
GTTCCGAATCGACGACAAATCATCGTCCGTCATTCCGGAGACATCTTTGCCGCCGATAATGTATTGACCACGCGTGGGTCGATCCAATGCTCCCAGCAGATTCAGCAGAGTACTCTTGCCGCTGCCCGACGATCCCATGATCGCTACAAAATCTCCCTTTGGAAACTGTACCGTGACGCCACGCAGAGCGCGGACCAGTACTGTTCCCAGCAGGTAGTCTTTTTGGATGTTGATGACTTCTGCGGCGAGGTCCATGGGAAGCAAGTTTTCAGTGTTCGGTTTTCAGTGTTCAGAGAATCGCAATGACATCCGATCTGCACAAAGGCTCAGAATAGGCATCGCTCATTGTACGTCACTGCGGGCGTCCCTGACCTTGCTGCATTCGCTCACGGAAGGATGCCTGCATTTCTTCCAGAGTCAGTTTGCCGTCACCATCTTTGTCTGATCGATCAAAGAACTCCGGACGAGGATGCTCCTCTTTCGTCACGATGCCATCCTTATTCTTGTCCATGCTCTCAAACATGACTTTCGGATCGGGTGGACCACCACCACCTGGTCCGCCCGCGGGCGGGCCACCTGCACCTGGTCCGCCAGCGCCAGCCGCAGATCCACCGCCCGGTAGACTACCAGCGGCGGCACCTCGTGGCCCTTCGCCTGCGGCAACGCCCGGTGATTTGCGATCCGGGGTATCGAGTTTTTCCCGATTCTTTTCGGTCTTCGCGTTGATCTCCGCCTCAAGAGCACTCAGCTCTTTGGAAAAATGCGTTCGCGGGCTCATCACAACAGCTTCGCCAACGGCCACACCGTCCAGCATTTCCATAAACTCATCGTTGGCGTCACCAACTTTTAATTCTCGCCGCTCCGGACCTTTTGGAGTAATCACATAGGTAAAGTATTGTCCCGAGTACGAAACCACGGACTGTACAGGAATCAGCAACACGTCCTGTTTACGGTCCTCCACAATGATCCGAACCTGAGCCGTCATGCCTGGCTTCAGTTTTCGCACACGAGCCGGCTCATCAAGAATTTCGATGATCGCTTCGTACTCCTTGAGGTCAGTATTGGGCCAGCTTCCGGGAACAGGCACTGACGAAATACTCTGCAGCTTGCCTCGATAGGGATCGCCCGGGATAGCGTCCACCTCAATTTCAACCGGCTGACCAACAATGACGCGACTGATTCGAGACTCATGAATGCGAGCATCGATCTTCATGTGTTCCAGATCCGGCAGATTGATAATCGCTTGACGTTCGCGTACGGAAGCCCCTTCTTCGATCACAACAGGTTCACTACCACGGCCACTGTTCTGAGCGGCATAGACAACTTCACCAGCCTGCGATGCAACCAGTCGACACGCGGCAATCTGACGCTGAAACAGTTCCAGCTTTTCCTGTTCAATCGCCAACGTCAGCTTCGCAGCGTCGTAAGCCGCTTTCATCTGTGTCATCAGAGCTTCGCCTTCCAGACGGGCTCGTGATGTCTCGCGCTTCGTATCTTCAGCCGTCTGCATCAGCTCACTTTCCTTGCGGATTTTGGTGAACTTTTCAAGAACAGACAGTTCGCCGGACTTCACCTTCAGCACGATCTGAGACTGAGTCACTTTCAAACGAGCACTCTCGAGCTGGTTGACGTTGGCATAACCAAGTCGAGCCTGGTCGCGAATTCGTTCGTACTCTTCCTTGTTGATCGACAGCTCTTCTTCCGTCTTTTTGATATCACCCTTGATCGTTTCAAGAGCCTGCTGATATTCGCCGCCTTCTGACTTGTAGCTGATGTTGTCCAGGTCCGCGAGTTGTTCGGCCAGCTTGGCCTTGGCGACGTTACTCTCGTTCGTCGTCTCCTGAATCTCGATGTCCTTGCCGGCCTTTTCGAGATTTGCAGCAGCGGTCGTATTCTTGATCTGCTGCTCTTT
>CAIJTV010000138.1:0-2186 GCA_903823635.1 uncultured Planctomycetaceae bacterium | reverse complement strand
TACCATGAATTTGTTGCCGATCTGGCGTTCCCCGGAATCGTGCTCCATGAAGATCGCAGATAAGGACTGGGCTGAGCGGGAGGTAGCGATGCGAGAAACGTCAGGATTTCGCTGCAGACGTTTGTCGTTTTGCTGGAGAGCGATCTCTGATCGTCATGTCGTGGTAATTGTTGTTCAGGTTCTCAGCTTCACGTGAAGGTGTTTCGATGAAGCGCCCTGTTTGCGATGCAAACCTGCAGATGACTGAAAGGTCAGGCGTTGCAATTGACTATTGCCCGTCCTGCCGTGGTGTTTGGCTTGATCGTGGTGAGCTTGACAAGATCATCGAACGGTCGGCTCAGGTTTCTGATGTGGGTCGACTTTCAGCAGATCGCGATCGCCATTACGACTCAAATGATTCATCATTCTCAAGGGAAGCTTCGCAACCAGGAAAGCGAGAATCGTTCTGGAGTGAGCTGTTCGATTTCGGATGATGGGGAAAAAAGGGGCTAGGTACGTTTCTGACACCTTTCCTGTCCTGCAAACCAATAACGCAGAGCGACGCCGTTGCCAACAGCGACTGGCCATTGGTGCTGCCAGTTCGCCGTCCTGAATATCGGCAGGGTCGCACAGCCCGGATGGGCAGTGTTGCGAAGCAACAACAAACAGAAGTTTGCACGTCGAATTTTGATGGCCTGCGGGCTTCCAGATGAAAGCCCGCACAGAGTCTTCTTGAGGCTGCGGCACACGGCTACTGCGTGGAGGTGCCACCCAACTTCTCGGGCCGAGATGAGTGAAGTCAAGAGTTCTTGCAACATCGATCGATCTCACGTCGATCGCATCGGAGCGTCCGGCGCTGTTGTGGCCGGTCTTCAGGCCACGCCCCTTGTTGCTGGTCCTACTTGTTGGGCAAGAATTGTGAGCAAACCTTGAACCGCCTCAGAACGAACATTCATTGAGCGTGGCCGTGGGTAGATCCGGGATCAAACAATGTAGCCGTCTCGCTCCGCCGAGACGAGCCTTGCAGTATCCTGCGTTCAGCCATCTGGCCCGTAGACTCCCACGACGCGTTCACACAAAGCGGCCTGCATTGCGTATTGCCGACAAATGATCAAAGGCTCGTCTCGACGGAGCGAGACGGCTACTTTAGTCTGTACGGAATCACGCTGGGTGGCACATCCTGGAGAGTCTGTGTTGCGAAGCAACAAGAAGCACAGGTTCGCAGGCTGAATTTACATTGTGCGCTGGCTTCCGGATGAGAGTCGTCACTGAAGCTTCTCGTACCTGCGGCACACACCCACTGCTTGGAAGTGCCACTGGCGAAGAAGACACGGCGTTTGGTTCAGAAATCATTTCAGCTGACTGGCAAAAGCTGACGTCCGTCAAGTGCATGGAACCTTATCTTTGTGGTATCTGTTTTCTCTGGAACGTCGAACGAACCATCAGCTTGTTTCAACACCAAAGACGACACCTTGTCCCACGCTATCGACACGCTCATCTCTTCAAAGAATCTTTCATCTCGCTTGGATAATGTTATGCTTGAACGGGTTTTGAAATGACCTCAAAGGAGCTTCCATGACGCCGAATCTCATATGCGCGGAGCTTGTCTTCACAGAAGACGGCATAACGGCTGCAGAAGTGTGGGCTTTGCTGCTCGTATGGATCTCGGAGAACGCAAGTTCTGTTGAGCAAGTTAAGCTTCACGGGACGCCAATGGCTGCGAAAGATATCGCTGCGTCAATTTCGAAATACAATTCGCATACATTTGATATCCAGTACAAGCACTGCGATTTGACTTTTGCCATTGTGACGCAGTATGGGATTTCGTGTCTGCTTTTGTCGGGATTCCCCCAAACAGAACTTCTTGAAATTGTCGAGCAATTCGCTGCGGAAGATTCGTTTATTCAAGCGAGACTTTTCGATGGGGAGTACGAATACTGGGAGAATGCCTCCGATCCTGTCGAATTCAGTTCAAGAAATCGAACATTCGACGGGCGGAAATTACGCTCCAACGGCCTCCCGTTTCCTCTAGAGAAACAGGTCGTCGATACGTCGATGAATTTGGGAAGGCGAGTTCTGAAAAAAGGATTTGTGGAGTCGATAGGTCACATCATCTGGCTCGGCCAAAAGTTCTGGGAACATACAAAACAAGTGAGAGCATTCCCTCAATGGCTCAGTTCAATTGAGTGTCATAAAGGCTACGATCG
>CAIJTV010000137.1:0-4030 GCA_903823635.1 uncultured Planctomycetaceae bacterium | reverse complement strand
TGCGAAGTGCGTCGGCTTTGTCGGTGGCTTCCCATGTGAAGCCGTCGCCAGAGCGTCCGAAGTGACCGCCTTCAGCAGTCTTGAGGAACACTGGGCGGCGAAGCTTCAGGTGTTCGATAATTCCCTTTGGAGTCAACGGGAAATGATCGCGAACGAGTTTTTCGATCTTTGATTCAGCAATCTTGGCGGAACCAAAAGTGTCCACGCGAATGCTCACTGGATCAGCGACGCCGATGGCATAAGCCAACTGCACTTCGCACTGATCGGCGAGCCCTGCGGCCACGATGTTCTTGGCGACATAACGGCCCATGTAAGCGGCAGAACGGTCGACCTTTGTGGCATCCTTACCGGAGAAGGCACCACCACCGTGGCGACCCCATCCACCGTAGGTGTCGACGATGATCTTGCGTCCGGTCAGACCGGTGTCACCGTGAGGTCCACCAATCACGAATCGTCCGGTTGGGTTGATATGGTACTTGGTGTTTGCGTCCAGCATGTTTGCTGGGATTACGTGACTGATCACTTCCTTCTTGATGAATGCTGAAATCTCTTCCTGAGTCACAGATTCCGCATGCTGAGTAGAGATTACGATGGCTTCGACGCGAACTGGTTTTTGTCCGTCGTATTCCACGGTAACCTGGCTCTTGCTGTCTGGTCGCAGCCAGTTCACAACGCCCTTCTGGCGAACTTCCGTCAGGCGATTGATCAGGCGGTGAGCGTAAGCGATTGGTACCGGCATCAGTTCTTCAGTCTGATTGCACGCATAACCAAACATCAAACCCTGGTCGCCCGCTCCGTCGCGGTCCACGCCCTGAGCGATGTCGCCGCTCTGGCTGTGAAGAGCCAGGAAAATTCGGCAGCTGTCGGCATTGAAGCCGATGTCGTCTGATGTGTAACCAATGTCACGAATGACTTTTCGAGCGACAGCGACGTAGTCGACTTTCGCTGAGGTTGTGATTTCGCCGGCCAGTACAACGAGATCTGTGGTGCAAAGAGTTTCACAGGCGACGCGGGACATCGGATCCTGCGCAAGCAGAGCATCCAGAATGCCGTCGGAAACCTGATCGGACACCTTGTCGGGATGTCCCATGCTGACTGATTCGCTGGTGAAGAAAAAGTTCGCCATTGTTGCCTGTACCTGAGTCTCGTGGATACCACTTCCAAGGGGTCTGAATGCACTTTTTTTCGGTAAATGCCCGAAAAAGCAGGCCTAAGTCTAGGAGACGAGGACCTTGCTCACAACAGAGATCTATTTTCAAACGCCAGAAGTTGGCAATCGGGAATACGGAGAGTCAACCTGGATCGCAGTTTTGGTCCTTATTCCGCCCGACGCCGCAATATTCCAGAGTTTTTCCTGAGCGGAGAGGCGAATCGCCTAATCGCCAATTGATTTTGGGGGGCGGAGACCGTGCATTTAGTGGATGTTTGCTTCTTCTGGCCACTTGAAGGCTTTGTCCTGGGCACCGGTGATATTGGCGACGGTTGATGAGCTGCCCATTGAAAGGCATACAGACGGGCCAAATGCCTGATGTAGTTCAACTGCTCTTTCAAGGTCAGCTTACTCGTGCCGCATTTGCGATTGGCGAAGTGGATCGGCACCTCGACAACTCGCTGACAACGGCACTTGATCATCAGCTCAAGACCAATCTTGTAGCCGATAGGGTTAAGCTGTTCTGCCGCCTCAAAAGTCTCTCGGCGAAGTCCGAAGAATCCGGCCATCGGATCGGCCGCTCGTGTCAACGGATTTGCCAGCAAAGTGGCGAGTTTGGAATTCAAGAATCGCAGGATGCCCCAGTCCTCATCCGTTGAGCCACCTCGAACATAGCGACTTCCAATGACGAAATCGGTCAGCGGATTTTCGAGTGCAGCGACAAGTTCAGGCACTGCTTCCGGTGGGTGCGACAGATCCGCATCCATCACGACCAGAATCTCTCCTGTCGCGTTTCTGATTCCCTCGATCACCGCACTGGAGAGTCCTCTTTCGGTTGTTCTGACATGCAGGCGAACCGGAAACCGTTGACTCAAAGCGTGGCAGATCTCGCGAGTCTCATCCGGGCTGTTGTCGTCGACAATGATCAGCTCGGTGTCATAGGGTTCCTGCGAGACGCTGCTGAAAAGTCGCTCTGCCAGTTCCGGCAGATTGTCGGCTTCGCAGAATGTGGGAACGATAACAGACAGTCGTGGCATGAGATTATCGCTGAGCTGTTGTAGGAGTCAGGATTTGTTTACGGATGGCCTTCAGCAGATCCTCATCGGCAGGATACAACGAATCGGCATCGTCGATTGCGTGGATTTGTTCGTAGACGGTATGAGCTTCCGCATCGCGTTCTAGCTTCAGTAGTGAAGCTAGAAGATAGACCTGTCCGGACAGCGACAATTCCTGTTCCGGGATGGCTTCCAGCATTCGCAAAGCTTCGTCGGCATGGTTCTGAGTCAGGAGAATTCGTGCTTTGATTTCGCGAAACGGTGAAGACTGCGGAGAGGATCGCAGTGCCTGATTAATAAGTTCAATCGCTTCCGGAACATTCTTTTCTTCCGCAGATCGCAACCATGCTCGCAGCGCCAGGACTTGAGGTGCGTTGGCGGTTTCGGGGCTTAGAGTTGCGAGCGTTTGTTCCGCATAAGAATATTGCCGAGCATACAACAGGAGTTCAGCATAACGAACACGCAGTTCCATATTGGCTGGGTATTGACTGATCAGGGCATACATGGTTTTCGTGACGGTGGGCAGCGTTGTCTCACGCGAAGACTCTGGTCGCACAACTTCCAGCAGGCACGCTGCTCGCATTTCCGGACGGCCATTGACAGGCACTTCTGTGACAGCCTTCATGGCGTCTGAAGTACGGCCGACACGCATCAATGTCTTGACAAAGTTTGCTTCGTGAAGCGGATTCAGCGAGAACAACTGTTCTGCATATCGGGTGGCGGACTGTTCAAACAGTGATGTCGCTTCGGAGCTCCCTGCTTTCCTTTCCAGCGACGCAACAAAGTGCGAGATTCGAATTGCGAGAAGCAGCGCTGATTCTTTCTCTGCCGATGACGTGTTTTGCGGTCTGGCGATTGACTCGAGCATCGCGATTGCGGCGTCTGTTCCTTCGGAGTCGAGTTTTTGCCGGATCAGAGCGGCCTGAATTTCCGAATTGCCCGGTTCTTCGGCCGCTAGTTTTGCGAGCCGTTCGTTGATGCCATCGGAAAACTCTCCGTTAAGACGACGCTGTGCAGACAGGATTTCCTTTCGATCCGGATAAACGATTGCTGCATGTTCCAGTGTTTGAAGGGCCGTCACAATCTGGCCCGTCGCAAACAATCGATCCGCACGAAGTAATGCTCGCTGAACGGGATCGGCAATCTGCGGGTTAACCTCGCGAGTCAACTCATCTACCTCATCCCAGCTTCGGAGTGATTCCGGTTGTTGCAGGTTTCGCTGGATCATCAGGTCGGCCAGACTGGCAGTAACGCCGGGGATATTTTTCAGCTGCTGATACTCAGCAATAGCCAGGTCCAATTGCCCGGATTGAACCCATGCGGCGGCGATTCCAAGTCGAGCCGCTGTCGAATCTGGTCGAGTCGAAACCACAGAGCGAAAGGCTTCCAGAGCCGCGCGAGATTCACCCGTCTGGCTGCGGCAGATCGCGTAACTCATTTGAGCACGGCCGAACAGAGTCGAGTTTTTCTTCCCGAACGCCAGAGCTTGCTCCAGCGAATCTGCCGCTTCTTTCCAGCGTTTCTCTGCCATCAGGATGCGGCCGTGGCTGTAGTGATAAACTTCTCTCGCGAGCCCGCCGGCGGGAATGCTCTCCAGCAAACGGCGAGCTTTCTGGTGCTGATTTTCGGCAACGAGGTATTCGATCAGCGTCTCATGCAGAGTAAACGAACGCGGCATGACCTGAATCGCCTGCTCGAGTCCGCTGATGGCGTCGACTCTTTGTTTGTTCTTCCACTGCAATGCGGCGAGATGCAGGCGCAACGCCGGGATTTGTCCCGACGCGGCAATGCGGGTCTGAAAATGTTCGCAGCCTTGTTTAACAGT
>CAIJTV010000136.1:0-3332 GCA_903823635.1 uncultured Planctomycetaceae bacterium | reverse complement strand
GATGCGGCTGTTGTGGTACATCGTGCCATCGCCGATGCACTGCCCTTGAGCACTCACGGGAGCAGTTCCGGGAGCGTTCTCACAGCCATGCAGCTCTTCGGTTCCGAAGGCCGCGATGTAGTTGGCCGTGGCCAGTTCGGCGAGGACCGTCCCGGGGCTGCCTTCTTCTTCGAAGAGAACATGCCCATGAGATAAGAATAGAAGCTTTCTTTCGGAGCATCGAACTTGATCTGTTCTTCGATTCCGCGTTCCCGCAAAGCAGTTTCGATTGGATTACGCAGCCACAGAAAGATCTTGTCCCCGAAGAACAGCGTGACACCCACCGCCAGCACCAGGCCAAGCAGCGCGCGGAACACGTGGACTCGGAGAACTTCGAGGTGCTCTCCGAATGTCATCGTGGTATCGTCAAACAGGTCACGCGATCTGGCCATTGGCGTCTTACTCACTTCTCCGAAACGATATCGTCTTTACTTGACCATTGAACCAAACACTGTCACGTTCCGGCTGGGGAAACCCAGTCGGACACGAATGTCCAACCTACATTCTAAGGTTTGACAATGCATTACTCTGGCTTCGTCGATTTCTCCACAATCGTTCGCAGGTGCTCGCCGAATTCGCGAGCACTCCACATCGACCTTCCTATACTCCATCCACGATCAACAACGTTCGTATCAATATCCGCAAAGATGAAATCTTCCTGCTGGCGACGACTTCGCACCATGATTTCGCCCCAGGGGTCAATGATGTAACTGTCTCCGTAGCCGACTCCATCGTAACCGTTGATGCACTCCTCTTTGCCCAGCGAAACATTGTTTCCTCGGACAAAGTAGACCATGTTTTCAACCGCGCGGGCTGTATGGTCTGCACGGACGTGCATAAAGTGGCCAATGAGTCCCTGCTGAGAAATGTAGTTGAAATGCGGGGCGAAAATCACTTTTGCGCCCTGCAAAGCCAGCAGGCGAGAGGGTTCTATGTAGCCACCGTCTGAACAAATCACCACACCGAACTTCAGGCCCTTGTGTTCAAACACAGGAAACTCGCGGCCCTGCCGATGGAACTTCATGTAAGCCGTACACTTACTGTAATGCCCCAGCAAATGTCCTTTGTGGACCACCACAGCCGTGTTGTACAGATCACTGCCCCGTAGTTCGTTAAAGCCGACAATGAAGGCCGCCTCAAACTTTGCAGTCTGATCCAGCAGTTTCATGATCTGCGCCGAATCAATCGTGAACGCATCCCTCCGAGCCACCTCGCCGTCATCCGGATATCCGGTCAGAAAGCATTCCGGGAAACACACGATGTCGACTCGATCCGCATCCGCCCTCTTCAGGCCTTCCTGCAACTTCCCAAGATTGCCCTCGAAATCACCGAGCTGCGAATCCAGTTGGCAATGTCCAATTCTCATGGCTATTCACCGCGAGTCAGCTTGCGGAATCGTTCCAGCAGATTATTCGTCACAGGCCCCGGTTTGCCGGTTCCAATTTGACGACCATCGAGGCTGGTCACTGCGATGACTTCGGCAGCCGTGCCGGTCAGGAAACACTCATCAGCGGTGAAAATGTCGTGACGAGTCATCACGCATTCCTGAACCGTGATGCCAGCCTCAACAGCCAACTTCATGACGGCGTTGCGAGTGATGCCTTCCAGAATCCCGGCGTCCGGCTGAGGCGTCTTCAGGACACCTCGCTTCACGATGAAGATATTGTCGCCGGTGCATTCGGCCACTTCGCCGTTATGGTTCAGCATTAGAGCTTCGACAGTGCCCGCATCCGTGCCTTCGATCTTCGCCATGATGTTGTTCAGGTAGTTCAGCGACTTGATGCGCGGGCTGAGTGCTCCTGGATGATTGCGAATCGTTGCGGCAGTCACAAGTCGCATACCGGTCTGATAAAGCTCCGGCGGATAAAGTGAAATCGTGTCGGCAATGACAATCACCTGCGGATTGCTGGTGCGGCGAATGTCGAGGCCCAATGAACCGGATCCGCGAGTCACCACGAGACGCACATAGCCGTCGGCGATCTCATTGGCCTTCACTGTATCTTCTACAGCCTTAGTCATTTCACTGTGGCTGATCGGAATCTCCAGACGAATCGCCAGAGCGCTCTCGTAAAGTCGATCGATATGCTCTTTCAGCAGAAAGACTCGCCCGCCGTAGACTCGAATTCCTTCGAAAATTCCGTCACCGTAGAGCAGACCATGATCGAAGACGCTGACAGTCGCCTGTTCAGCAGGAACCAGCTTTCCAGCCACATAAACTTTGCGAGACATAAAGAACCTGTTCAGGATGAAAAAAGTACCAGGATGACTTCGACTATGAACCTTCCGACTATCGACAACTGTTTTCGTCAAGTCTTCAGTTTTGGGTAGGATGGGCATTCTTGCCCGTCGCTGGTTTGTCGGACAAGAATGTCCAACCTACGTTTCTGGGTCTGACAAAGCATCTCCAGTTCCGCCCCCAACGCACCGGAGTGTAGCGTACCACCGTCGTCAGCGGTACGGCTCAGATTTGCTGCTCTGGCCGGGTGGCAAAAAATGCCAGTTGCGGCAAAAACGTCGGCTGGCTGTGGAAGCCGGGGAGTTGGGCGGTTTCCGGTAGCCTCAGGGCTGGTCAACGGCAACGCATCTGGCTTGCTGGTTTTCACGGCTTCTGTCACCATCCGTGCGGTTTTGTCCAAGGTCTCTGGATCCGGATGATCACAGGGCAGAGGTCGCTCAACTGATTCATCGTCTCTTTCCGACTGGTTGCAAACGTCCGTGCAAGACAACGTTTTCCAAAAGAAGACTTCGCGCGGGCATTTCAATGCCTCGCCGATCATCATTGCAGGATTGCTTGCAGTGACTTTGATCGCGATCGGCTGCCAAAGTACTCCCAAGACCACGTTTTCTACAGAACGTCCGTCTCTGCATAGCGTCGCCACCGGACATTTCGTCATCAATAGTGACGTGCGTCTGGATCAGGACAACGTGCTGGTGAAAGAACTTGAAGAATTGCACGACCAGGTTTACGACACTCTGCAACTGCCAGAGCAACGTGACCCGGTGCATGTGTACCTTTTCAGTGACGAAGCGTCCTATCGATTTTATATGCATACGACATGGAAGGATCTGCCTCCTCGTAGAGCTTACTTCGTCGGGACGGCTCGCGAGCTTGCGGTTTACTCCTTCATCAGTCCTCAAGTCAAAGAAGACTTGCGGCACGAGTTCACTCATGGACTGCTGCACGCGACTTTGCAGTCTGTGCCCTTATGGCTTGATGAAGGGCTGGCGGAATATTTTGAGGTCGATGCTTCGACTCCCGGGGCGGCTCACGCTTCCCATTTGCGTGAGCTGCG
>CAIJTV010000135.1:0-6856 GCA_903823635.1 uncultured Planctomycetaceae bacterium | reverse complement strand
GCTGATTCGCGAGGCGATGAAAACCTTTCTGGAACGCAATAAGGTCAATAATGATCTGATTGCGATCAG
Source organism: uncultured Planctomycetaceae bacterium (assembly GCA_903823635.1). Taxonomy (GTDB): domain Bacteria; phylum Planctomycetota; class Planctomycetia; order Planctomycetales; family Planctomycetaceae; genus SXXK01. The sequence goes on along the minus strand of CAIJTV010000135.1, from coordinate 6,787 downwards.
CGTGCCCGGTCAGAGTTCTCTGGCGAAGTTCATCAAGCTTCCCCCCGTCGAGGCTGGCAAGGTTGCAGAAATCGTCAAGTACGAAGCGCGACAGCAGATTCCGTTCGATCTGAACGATGTGATCTGGGACTATCAGCCGATCGGCGGAGGCGTTGAAGAGAGTGGCTTCATGCTGGAGGCGGAAGTCGGTCTGTTCGCGATGAAGCGAGACCTTGTCTATGACGCGATGAAGCCTTTTACGAATAACAGCAAAGAGGTCGAGCTGGTCCAGATGGCTCCGCTCGCGCTTTACAACTATCTGTCTTATGACGTGCTGGGATTTCGCAAGACAGCTGAAACGCCGGAGCCTCCGGCTGGCGAAGATTATTACGTTATTCTCGATATGGGTGCGGACAATACCACACTGCTGGTTTCGAATGGTCGCAGCATCTGGATTCGTAATGTGCCAATTGGCGGCAACCACTTCACTCGCGCGCTGACTCGCGAAATGAAGCTGACCTTTGCGAAGGCCGAGCATCTGAAGTGCAACGCGACCAAGGCCCCGGATCCTAAAGCCGTATTTCAGGCGATGCGTCCGGTCTTCAATGACTACGTGTCAGAAATTCAGCGTTCGATTGGTTACTTCGGCAGCGTGAATCGTGCCGCCAAGATTCGAAAGATCATTGGTGTCGGCAATGGTTTTAGACTTGCTGGGCTTCAGAAGTTCCTGCAGCAAAACCTGCAATATGATGTCGAGCGACTCGAGAGCCTTAACGGCGTCACGGGCGACTCCGTACTGACGGACCCGTTGTTCATCGACAACATGATGACATTTGCGGTTCCGTATGGCTTGGCGCTGCAGGCGATCGGTAAGACTCGAATTCGGACGACCCTGCTGCCTCCTGAGATTGCCGTTGACCGCAGGATTCGCAGCAAAAAGCCGTGGGCGATTGCCGCAGCTGCGGGACTCCTGCTGGCAATGGGTGTAAGCACTATGGGCAGTGCGTCAGTGCTGAAGTCGTACGGAGTTGAGAAATGGGACGACGAGCAGAAACTGGTTGATCAGGTTCAGTCTGAAATCAGTGCTCAGGATGGAGCATTTGGGGCTGAAGAAGGCGGGCATACAAAGATACTTGAGAACATTGGGCAGTTGGTGGCTCCTCTCGAGAAACGCTCGCTGTGGATGGAGCTTTTCAAGGCCATCAATGAGTGCATGCCATACGACGAAGGAGACGCCCTCGATCAGTCTGATATTACTCTGCAGAAAAAGCTGAGGATCACTTCGGTTTCTGCCAAGAAGGTTGAAGACGTTGCCGCCTGGCATCAGAAGTTTGTTGACGCCGAAAAGACGCTTGATTTTGGTGAGCTGGATCAGGTGCCTCCAACCTCAGGCAAAGGCTATATCATTACTCTGAAAGGTCATCACTACTTCAATAACAAAGAGAAGCATGACTTTTCTGAAATCGACGGCCTGTTCGTCGAGAAGACGCTGGTTGCGAATCTCCGAAAATGGACATTGGAGAGCAGCGGTGTTGAAGTTCCTGTTGGAAAGGTTGGCATCTCCTATCCGATCGTTGCCTGGAGCTTGCTGGAGCGTGAGCAGTACGATCCGAATCGCCGGATTGGAAGTCAGATGACCGGTGCGGGTGGATTTGGCGGAGGAGGATACGCCGGTATGGGAACTGGAATGCCAGGGGATATGCAAGGCCCTGGTTCTGGCTATATGCCAGGCGGGGAAGCCGGGCTGGGAGCGGCAGGCTATCCCGGCGGTGATCCCGCCGGGCTGGGGTCTGCAGGATATGCCGGGGCTGAAGGACCCGGGGCATTTCCAGGAGCTCCAGGAGCAGGAGGCGTCGGCACGGAGCAGGTACCTGGGGGCAAAGGGCCAATCTTCAAGGAAGCCGAGAAGAAAGAGTTGAAGGTTATTGATCGAACAGATTTTGTTGTTCAGTTCATTTGGATCCCAACGGTTGAAAGAGATCGCAAGGATGCTGATCCGCGAGTCCCAGTGTCTACTGGGACTGAAGGGGCGGCCGAACCTGCAGATGGGGCCGTGCCACCGGACGGGGCCGCGGCCGTAGAGACGCCAGCACCCTAGTAAAATTTTGGATGATGGTCAGTCAGTCAGTTGTTGGTTTTCAGTTCTGATCTTACAGAGTTTGCAGTCAAACAGAGGTTTCTGAGATGGATAAGCTTCAGCCACTCATCAAGCACCGTTATTGGATTTGCTTCGCGCTTTCCGTTGTGTTCGTTGTCGTTGGATGGTGGATGGCAAGTGGCGCGATTGCCATTGAAATCGAAGATCGCATGAAAAAGGTCGACGAGTCCTTCACAAAGGCAACTCAGGGGGCCACGAAGCCCAATAAGACCTGGGTGGATGCAGCCAAGAAGGAGAACGAAGCCGATACGCTGTCGTATGATCGTGCCTCCAAGCAACTTCTCCAGCGACAGAAGAATGCTCGCAAATGGCCGGATGCGCTTGTAAACAGCATGAAGGGGATCTCGTACCGTCAGGATCTCAAAGACACAACAACTCGTGCTCGCTGGGCTTCCATTTACAGAGATCAGATTGAACAGCTGCTGCAAATTGTGAAACCCTTCAAGGAAGGGGAAGGGCTCGTGCTGGTCGACACCGGCAAGATCTCTCACAAGCCGTTCAATTCGTGGCGTACTTCTCGCCCGTCGTCTACGGATATCTGGAATTGCCAGGAAGACATTTGGCTCCTGGAGTCGTTGTTAAAATCCATTGCTCGCGTCAATGAAGGCGCAACCCGACTTACGGAGTCTCAGATACGTCAGATCTTTCGGCTTCATCTTCGAGGCGGCGACCGTGATGCAGCAGCATCCGGAAGTGCTGGAGGAGGCATGGCCGACATGGGAGGCATGGGCGGAATGGGAGCAATGGGAATGGCCATGCCCGGTGGCGCCGAGGGTGGCGCGTTCATGCCGGAAGGTGGCGGAATGGGCGGCGGCTCGGGTGGTTCAGTGTCGTATCCCGGGAAAGAATTTGAGGGGGCCGCTGGAGCTGATATTTTGACGGAGGAGTTTGGTGCATTCGCTGCTGGTGGCGGAGCCGCGGGCGGCATGAGCCCCATGGGTGGCATGGGAGGCATGAGCGCAATGGCCATGGGCGGAGGCGCCGAAGGCATGGGAGGAATGGGTGGTGCTCCTGCAGAAGAAAAACGATATGTCGATGGTGGAGATGGTGACACGACGTTGGGTTACAAGACCCGCGCATTTCTGCTGGACGTCTTGATCCGTGATGATCAGGTTCCAAACCTTCTGGCTTCTCTGACGAACTCGGACTTCCCGGTAGAAATCGTTCGAGTGGAAGTCGTCTCGAAATTCACTCCGTCAAAGAGTGCGGGCGGGATGACCGGCGGCCCAGGCATGGATGGAATGGGTTCGGGGGCCGAAATGGCCGGCGCGATGACTGGGATGGGTGAAATGCCGGGAGCAGCAGAAGGCGGGGGTTATGGCTCTGCCGGCGAATCGGCCTATGGCGGTGGTGGAGCGTTTGGTAGCGAAGGAATTGGTGCTCTGGGCAGCGGCGCGGAATACGACCCCAGCGCGATATCAGGCTCCGGTGCGATGGGAATGGCTCCGGGAATGCCGAACGCAGGGCTGCAGGGCGGCGGTGCCAAAGGTAAAGAAGTTATTCAGGCGGCTATGAATGACCCATTGATGGTTCACGTAAAAATTGGTGGACTGATGACGCTCTACCAGTCGGCTCAGGAAGCGAATGCTGAAGCGGCAACGGCAGAGACAGATCAGGCGACGACTCCAACGGAGGCACCTGCGGCAGAGTCAACAGCTTTACCAGGCGATCCGGCGGCTCCAACTGATCCCGCTGAACCCGGAACGAGCCCGGCTCCTGCAGAAGGCACACCGACGACGGAAGGCACACCTTCTCCAGATCCTGAAAATCCCGCTGCACCGGCATCGCCTGCTGCAACGGGTGAGGCTGCTGAAGGAGCATCACCTGCACCTGCAGAGGGAACCCCGGCTGCTCCAGCGACAGATCCGGGGTCAACTACGCCTCCGGAGCCTGCGAGTTCAGAAGCCCAGCCGGCGACAGAAACGCCCTCGGCAGATCCGGCTTCACCACCTGCGGCGGCCCCTCCGGTTCAGCCATAGATTTGATTCGCAGTATTGGATCTGTTCAGTCCAGTTCTGAATAAAAAAGTGTTGAGGATTCATTGGTTCTCTCGGGAGATTAACGATGGCAAAGAAGCGTCTGGATTTTAAAGCATTACTTCTGAACCATGGTGAGAAGTTTGGGGCTGCACTCATTGGCGTTCTGGCGGTGACGGGTTTAGCGACAGCAAACTGGTCCGCATGCAGTCGCCTGGAATCCGAACTGAAAGAGGCTGCCAATAAAACGAAAGAGGCATGGAACTCGCCCGCCAACGTTATGTCAGAAGAGAAGAAAACACTTTTCGACTCGACCCCCGAAGTGGAGGTGCTGGCTAACCGAATGGCGTCTCCAAACGAGGACATCGAGCAGTTCGCGTGGGTGAGGCATTTGAATGAGCCGATCAACAGCGTTAAAGAAAAACTTGCGCCGGTGGTTGTATTGCCTCCGGAGTCTCCTGAATCAACACTTGTCACCTTTGCTCTGGTTCAGAAACCGGATGATGAAGAAGCGGCTGATGCCGAGACAATGACAGAGTCCTCTGACGAACCGGAAGAGAAGAATGCGGCGGATAAAGATCTTGCCGACCTCTTCGGCGACAACAAGAAAAGCGGCGTTGGGGCGCCCGGCGGTTATCCGGGTGCAGACGCGGCTGGCGGCATAATGCCTGGTGGTCCCGGTGCAGCAGGCTATCCCGGAGGAACTGTCGCAGGGGACGGTTACCCAGCCGGTGGTCCAGGGATGGGTTCAGCAATGGGCATGGGATCAGCCATGGGCATGGGGCCAGGAATGGGCATGGGGCCAGGCGGCGCGGGGATGATGGGAATGCCGGAAAGCCTCGACGGCTATGGCATGGGCGGCTACATGGGCATGGAAGGCGGCATGGGGACGGCCGCTGCTGAACGCAAGATTCGGTCCTGTTCCGGCGTGTCTGTACGGGCCGTGTTCGATCTGTACAAACAAACCAACCTGCTTGCAGAAGCTCTTCATATTCCAGCCAAAGATGGTCAGCGCTACATCGACTTTGTGAATCTTGAGATTCAGCGGAAGGCGGCTGTGCCCGGGGTAGATCCGTGGGCCGGAGAATGGGAGCAGTTGTCGCTGAAGGATATCGCTGAGATTCTGGAAGAAGCGGCCTACAACGACCGCGACATCGTCAATCCTTCAGTTGTTCGAAGTGAAATCACAATGCCACTGCCAGGTCGGGCGGCTGGCAACTGGACTCCAGCAAATGCATCGCACAAGCGGTTGGAAGAGTTTCAGCTCTCCGATGAAGAAAAGGAACTGATTGACCGGCATCAGGCGAAGTTGCTGGAAGAGGCCAACAAGATGAAAGCCATGTTGCCTCCGGCGCAGGCGAAAAGCGAGGGATTCAGAAAGTGGGGACTCGCATCACAAGACCTTGGCACCGCACTTGGCGGCGGAATGAATGTCTCTGGCACGATGTTTTCAGATTATCAGTCCTCCATGAATCCAACTCTTCCGGAAGGATCTGAAGGTGAAGGTCAAGGTCAACAACTGAAGAAGGACCCTCGATTCAAGACCAAAGAAGATCTGGAAAAGTTCCTTAACAGCACGCTGGTCGCAAATCGTCTTCTGCTGGTTCGATTCATGGACTTCACCTGCGATCAGGGAAATTCTTACAGCTATCGCGTGCGACTGGAGATGCGAAATCCGACTTTCAATATGCCGGTTGATGAGTTGGAACAGCCGGAACTGGCATCTCAGAAAACCATCTTCTCAGAGTGGAGCAAGCCGACTGAACCGGTGTTTGTGCCCGGAGCGTATCGCTATTACACGCAGAAGGTTGATTCCCGGCCGCGTGTGGATGAAGTCGCGCAACTCAGCATGTATTATCAGCACGAAACGGCCGGAACACCTGTGATGGCGAGCCTGCGTGTTCCAGTGGGTGTTCGTATCGGTGGTAAGCAGAGTCTTGATGTTGTGGATCTTGGCAAGAGCACACTGGAGCCCCAGGAGATTGAGTTGAAGTCGCTGGACTATCTGACCAGCGTGACAGAGGCTCCCCGAATTTCTGCCTCTGAGTTTCCAGAGCTGAGGGATATCCTGAAGGGAGTTCCCGGTGGTCGAGTGATTCCGGACCGCATCTCAGTGGTTGATTCCACTGGAGCGATCGTGTCACGCTATGTTGGCGATAAAGTCAATGGTGGCAATAAGGCGATCTCAGAAGCTGATGACCTTGCTGTCGCAAAGTTTGTGCTGGACACGTATAAGCACTTCCGTGCTGATGAAGCTGCTGCCGCAATTGGCCTGCCTTATGGAGCTGAAGGAGGAAGCGCTGATCCGGGCATGATGGGGTCAGGAGCCATGATGATGGGGATGGGCGCCGATTATTCGGGAGCTTCCGGCCCAGGAAGTTCTCTGGGAAGTAGTCGCTCATCTCGGTCTTCACGACGTGGAAAAGCAAATCGCCCAGGCGCCGGTGCCAGTGCCGCTCCTTAGATTGTCCTGATGATTGTGACATGGGAGGGCGATGGCGTTTGCTGAATCTATTAAAGCAAATCCATCGCTCTCGTTCCTGACGAACGCGATCGGAACCATTGGAATCAGAACAATCAATCATGAATAGCTCGATCGAGCTGGCAGCCTGATCTGCTGAAAAATGCCAATCTCGCCACTCCCGCCCAGCAGTCGGCTGTTTCGAATGAGAGC
>CAIJTV010000134.1:0-1612 GCA_903823635.1 uncultured Planctomycetaceae bacterium | reverse complement strand
TTGGGAGGACTGGAGTTCTCTGAAGTCGAGATCGAGTGGTCCGCGAAAGTTGCAGATGATTCTCCTGAAATTCTGAAGACCATTTCCGAAGTCGATGATCTGCTGAAATCAGAGCCGATGATTGGCTATCCGTTGTCCATTCGTAACCTCGTCGATTCTCTGCCGGGCGAAGGTCCGGCTGAAGAACGTATGTCGATGATTGAATTGTTGCCGCCTCCTTTGAAGCGAGCGTTCTATACTCCCGAGCGTCGGCGAGGCGTTGTGACATTTCGAGTGCAGGACCTGGGGATCGCAAAGTTTGATCCGGTCTTCGAGCGAATTACGGAGGGACTCAAGATGATCGAGTCGCGACATCCCGGGTTCACAATGAAGCTGAGTGGAAGCGCCATCTGGCGTTGGAAGAATCTCTACCAGATCGTGATCGACCTGACAGCGAGCCTCGGGTCGGCCGCCCTCATCATTTTTGGATCTCTCGCGTTGGCCTATAAATCTCTGCGAATTGGCTTGATCTCTATAGTGCCGAATATCTTCCCGCTGGCGGTGACCGGGACATGGCTGGTCTGGAGAAACGAGTCTCTGGAACTGACCAGTGTCTGCGCATTCACTGTCTGCATGGGAATTGTCGTTGACGACACAATTCATTTTTTGAGTCGATTCGACGAAGAACGTCGCACGGCGAAGAATCGGCACGAAGCAATCCGTAAAGCCTTTGGCAACGTAGGTGTCGCCATGGTGATGACGACATCGGTGTTGGTGGCGGGTTTCGGCACGGTGGCGTTCAGTGATTCGAGAGATCATTACATCTTCGCGTCCATGGGAGCCATCACGATCGCGGCAGCTTTGTTCGGTGATTTGGTTATGCTTCCCGCAATGCTCGCCTGCTTTGCAGAAAAAACTGACGAAGAGAAATTGCTGTGACACGCTGGAAAACTCGTATGAGACGCCTTCTGTTCTGGTTTGGCTTGCTGCTGATGATTGTCGGTGGCGCAATGGGCTCGACCTATTGGTGGTGGTTTCACGCGCCGTATTCGCTGACTCCCGGTATTGTCTACGGCCAACGCGATGACAAGCCGCTGGTGATGGATGTGTTCCAGCCGCCGAATCACAACGGCGCGGGTGTCATCCTGATGGTGAGTGGTGGCTGGAAGTCCGGGCCGGGGTCCATCAGACCTTTCCTGTTTGCTCCGTTCCTGCGACGAGGATACACGGTCTTTGCCGTGCAGCACATTTCTCAACCAGAATGCCTGATTGGTGATATCGTTGACGATGTTCTCCGCTCAGTGAGATTCATTCGGCATCATGCGGCCGATTACAAGGTCAACCCGGATCAACTGGGAGTCATCGGCGGCAGTTCCGGCGGACATCTTTCACTGATGCTGGGAACTCGCGGAGGTGCCGGCGATCCTCTCGCCGCTGATGAGATCGATCGTGAATCCAGTGCCGTGCAGTGCGTGGCTTGTTTTTATCCTCCGACAGATTTGCTGAATCTCGGAACATCGACAGAGAATCCCGGCGATGGCGGGCCACCAAAGAGTTTTCGCAAAGGGTTCGGTCCCAAAGCAGAAGCGATGGGCACCTGGAAAGAACTGGGACGTGATCTGTCACCGATCTA
>CAIJTV010000133.1:0-2160 GCA_903823635.1 uncultured Planctomycetaceae bacterium | reverse complement strand
GTCACGTTGTGCCGATTGCTGGCCCCGAGCATTCCGTTTCTGACGGAGCGGATGTATCAGAACCTGGTGCTGGACCAGGATCTCCTCGACAGCGGAATTCGTGAGAATTCCGCTGCAGCTCCGAATTCTGACGAATCCGTTTACACCTCTACCCTACCCTCCTCCGTCCATCTTTGCGACTACCCAACCGCCGACACATCGCTGCTCGACGCGGATCTCAACTTGCGCATGGCGTCAGCTCAGAAAGTTGTGCGACTTGGGCATAAGTTGCGGGAAGAATCGAACCTGCGAGTTCGCCAACCGCTGGCTGAACTACGATTTGCATCGTCCAATGCAGACACGGCCGCAGCCATTGAAAAACTTGGCGACGTGATTGGTGAAGAGCTGAACATTCAAAGAGTGATTCGTCAGGAGAACCTCGACTCACTCGTCAAGTATGCCTACAAGCCGAACCTGAAAACGCTCGGACCGAAGTACGGCAAGTTGCTAAACTTATTGCGAACTAAACTGCCGGAACTCGGTGACGCCGTTCTGGCTCCGCTCCGTCGCGGCCAGAATCTGACCGTGGAACTGGATGGCCAGTCGGTCGATCTGACGCCGGAAGATGTACTGGTCAGCACCGAGCAAGCGGCTGAATGGGTCTGTGCCGACGACGCTGGCATTCAGGTGGCCATCAGCACTGTGCTGACTCCGGAACTTCTCCGCGAAGGTATGTCTCGTGACTTCGTCCGCCAGGTCCAGCAGCTCCGCAAAGACGCCAATCTGAACATCACCGATCGCATCAGAGTGCAGTATCACTCCGAAGATAACACCGTCCAGGCCATGGTCGCCGAATGGGGTGACTACATTCGCGGCGAAACTCTGGCGGACTCAATTGCGTTTTCAATGTCTCCGGGAGTGGAAACGAAATCCGTCAATGTTGGAGAATCGGTTGTGAACATCTGGATTGTGATGTCTTCCTGATGGAGCGTCCATGGATCTTATCGATGAACTGGCGGCCTTGATCAAAGCATTGAACGACGCAGGGGTTCGTTATGCTCTTTGCGGAGGTTTGGCGATGGCGGTGCACGGGCACCCCCGAGCAACTCAGGATATTGACCTGCTGATTCCCGAAGAAGAGCTGGCAAAGATTCAGCAGGTTGCTGAGACTGTTGGCTTCTGGATTCCGAGTGGTCGAATGCCATTTAAGGCCAAAACCCCGCTGGCAATGGAGATTTATCGAGTCTCCAAAGCGGTGGGCTCAATCCTGATACCGCTGGATATGATCATTGTGTCGCCGGCGTTGCAGCAGGTCTGGGAGAGTCGTATGGACTTGCCGCTGGGAACGATCCAGTGTCCCGTCGTTTCCAAAGAAGGGTTAATCCGCATGAAAACTATCGCCGGCCGGCTTCGGGATCTGGCCGACATTGAGAGCCTCACAGGAGCTATTGATGAGCCCTGAAGTAGGCCAACGGCAGGAGGCAGAACCGGTCGACATGACGCCCGCTGCCATCATGCAGCGACTGCAGTTAGTGGGCCAGCTCAATGATCTTTGCCGGTTTCTTCAAACCGGCCAGCGGCCAGTGCGCCAAAGCGAGCATTCGTCACGACAACAGCCTGACGTTGTTGCTGAGCCATCGCCGTGACGTTCCTGAAACGAGGGCTCTCGGCCTTCGAAGCCATCATCAACGGAATGTTTGGCTGCCTGTTGTGCGTGATGATTGCCCTGGTGCCAATTTTATCTCTGGAACGACAGCTTCCGTGGTTTCCAGCAGGTAACGAAAGCGTCAGCATTATTTTGCTGGCGTGCCTGACACTCGAAGGCGTGGAACATCTGGCGAATCCTCACGACAGACCTTGATCTGAACTCGCCACTCAGCTGCTCTGCGTTTTGAGCCGTCTTCAATCGTTGTTCTTCGCCTTTTGTCTTTTCTAAGCTTCTTCTTCGACATGCTCAGTGCGGGGGCGGTTATTGTGATGTGCAAGTACCAGGCATTGCATGCTGCCACGACCAGCAACAAAGTCATGGGGCTGATCTTCGGATGCGGAATGCTGGGAGCGTTTAATGTTTTTCTTGCTCTGACTGCCAGGGCAATAACAATCAGTCACTCGTTTTTTTTCGACTCTGGTGATGTCGATTTCTGATTGACAACACCTTTGAAGCCACTGCCTTCGCCTTCG
>CAIJTV010000132.1:0-7760 GCA_903823635.1 uncultured Planctomycetaceae bacterium | reverse complement strand
CATTGGCCAGTAGTGGCCAAAGCTCAAGCAGCGGTTCTTCCATTCGAACGCGACGATAACACATGTCCCATTCGCCATCTGTCAGAGGCTCTCCGGGCTGATCACCTTTGACGAGATCCACTTCAAAGCCGATCTTCTGCCAATAGAGCATGATTCGCTCTGCAGCAGCGATGCAGGTTGGCTCAGGCTCAACAACGAATCTCAGACGCGGCAACTTGATGTAGTCGACCTTGGTTTCAGCTCGGAATACTTCTGGCTCAAAGGCTTCTTTCTTCTTCTTTGCTTCAGCTCGAGCGGCGTCCGTTAGCTTGGTCAATTCTGCCAGCTGAAGCTGTCGCTCGGCCGCAAAACGCAATGCGTAGGCCAGTCGAATATTGTAAGCCGGTGGAACTTCGTTTGGTTCCGTTGCATAGCTTTCCAGATGCCACGCTGCACTCGTAGGTCGGCCGTACTGCATCGTGTCGTCCTTCAGGACAATCGATTTCAGAATTCCTTCGCGATTGACAGCAAACGAAAGGGCTCTTCGCATCTGTGCATTCACGATACGGTCCGACATCGGGTTAAAAGCAATGACATGCGTCATTGGAATAGCGTACTGCTTTGTTGTGAACTCGCTGGAAGCTTTGAAGGCATCAACTTCGCTGGGAAGCAGATGTGGCAAGTAATCCAGTTCTCCACGAATCATACTCTGCAGCAGCTTATCACGGCTGCCGAAACGAACCTCCTGAACTTCAGCGACATGGTACTGACTCCCGTCCAGGCCATCTGGTTCTGGCGTGTTGCGCATGAACACGCGGCCTGTGTCGTCCGACGCAGCTTTTCGAAAACGAGTCGACAAGACGGCAGGTAACGGTGAAGTTCCGGAGCCATCAGCTGTCACGGCAGCGTTATCTGTATCTATGGCTGTGCGATTGGCTGTTGCCGCATCGATGTTCTCCGTGAGGGCCTGTTGGGGAAACCCGGTCACGGGAAACCTCAGCAAAGATTCAATGTTCAGGGGCACGCGAGAAAAACGAATTCGAAGCTGAGTCGGGGATCTGACGGAGATTTCTTTTACGAATGAAGACAGTCTTGAGCTGAAAAAAGGGCTGGACTCATCAATTCGATGTCCCAATGCTTCGGCCACTGTGTTTGCGGTCAGAACGGGCTGTGATTGCCAGTGTGGTCGAGTTTCTCTTAAAGAAAAGATTACTTCTCGACCAAGATCTGCCGGATCCCAGATTTCGAAATAACTGGAGCGGAAATAGGTCAGCTCATCGGCAGCAGAAGGCTCAAATAATGGAACCTCAATCAATTCCGTTAGTCGCTCTCGCGATTCCTGAGATACAGGGAAAATCTGTTTATCATTGTCCGAGTCTTCAACACCAACACGCAGCACCTGATGGCGAGCCACAATGCGCGAGAAGGCCGCCTTTTCGTTACCTTGAAGCGGCAGCACAGTACTAGCCTTCCACGCGAGCTTTGCCGCTGCAGGAAAATCACGCTGTTGGTACTGCTGCTCTGCAGTTTCCAGAAGCGATACAACCAGTTGCTGCAGACGATTCTTTGACTGCGGAACAAGTTCGTGGTCAGGCACGACTTTCTCTATTCGCGAGATCAGATAGCGGACCTTTCGATAGTCTTCCTTGTCCATCGCATCCTGAATCATCGGTCCTACAATCTGACCGAAGCGAGGACGCAATTCCGGGTTCTGAAGATTTCGTGCTGCAGCTTCGTCCAGTAATGCCAGAGCCGCATAAGCATCACCTTCATTGGCTCGGATTGTGGATTCCGCGAGGATCAGTTGCTCAAATCGAGGAACAGATTTTTCCCAGTTCGGAATCTCCCTTTCGACATTCAGTAAAAGTTCATACGCCTTCCGAATGTCTCCCTCTTTGATGAGTTCATCAACTCGGAGCAGGATCAGATCTTCAAAGAGAAGGATATGGTCAATTGCTGACATCGGGAGGCTGTATTCGGTCAACTGGTCCCCAATCAAGGTTACCACGACTCTCTGCAGTTCCTTCATCCGCTTAACTCGCTCTTCTCGCTCCTTCTGATTCTGAGGCTTGCTGGTTTCGAGTTTCTTATATTCCTCAGCCATCTTCTTCAGAGTATCCGGGCGAGGAAAAATCGGATTCACAACAATGACCGTACGATCCTCAGGTGCGGCGGCGGGCAGGACGATCCAGTCGAATTCTTTGTCGTTTTCATCGGCCGTAAACAACTCTTCGGCGGTCGGGATCGGCATGTTTGCAAGTTTGGGCAACTCGGTGCGATCGACTTTTTCATCTGCAATCGCATTGCCGATGAAGATAAACAGCAAACCAACGGCAGTAAGACGCATGGGAGAACTCACACACCGTCGGAGGCTTCGCACTGGATGACGCTGATTTTGACTCATGTCGTTTCTTCGAGAACATCCGACTGTGTAAACAGGATCAGGGGGAAATCTGACTACAAAGAGCTTGCATCAATTTGGTACAGGCTGCCGTCATAGCCAACAACGAGAGTCTGGCCATTGATCACCAGAGGGCCTTGTTGAACCAACTGCCCAAGTGATCTGGAGCCGAGCGTTGTGGCAGCGGTTGCATCCAGCTTGATCAGCATTCCGTCTCGTCGTACCGCCAAAAATCCGTCACTCAGTGCCAGCGGATTTCCTGCCAGCGGATTTCCATCCAGAGGAAAAACACCCGTTTGAGGCAGTGAGTTTTCAATATGGAAGACTTTGACTTCCTGATTTGCCACCTCAACAAAAACATACTCTCCAGCGATCTTCGGTGTCGCACTGGGAACGCCACCCAGATCAATCTGAGCGAGGATCTCGAGGCTTGATGCCTGCATCAGCAGCAGTTTGCCCTCGACAGTGGCCACAAACAGAAAACCGTTGGCAGAGGCCGGCGGCACTTCGATGATTTGAGGCATTTTCGTCACACTGACCTCCGTCAACTGAGGCCTTGGTGTTGCTCTGTATTCAACTCGAATAAACGAGTTGTCACCGGTTACAGCCAGGACCTGATTCGCCGAGATTGCAGTCAGCGATTTCCACGGTTGTTGACCATCAGCCGTTTGGGACGAACGATAATCTTCGGCAGGCTTTCCTCCTGCAGTGGCCGAAATATGCAGCCGTCCGGGCATCGCAAAGACGATACCGCCATCGAGTGTCACCGGAGCAATCTGCGGACTGTCCGGGAGTACCCATTTTCGTTCCAGTTGTCCGGTGTTTGTAAAGGTCCACATTGAGGGTTCAGGGCTGCCGCACCAGGCGGCCGGTCGACCGTCTTTCAGAACAACTCCCTCAACCGCAGTGGAGAGTTTGTCCGGCAGCCGAAAGCGACTAACCGACTCCATTGTAAAACCACCAGATTGGACTTCCGACATCTGGGCTCGATAGGTCTCGCCGTAATCGGTAACTGCCAAAAGCGACTGACCGCCAGCCGAAGGAGCCAGGGCGACGACGTTTGACCCCAGTACAGTTCGCCACGTTCCCTTCATCTGTTCCCGATCAGCACGGGTCAGGAATGTCGAGTTTGAATTCGGATTGCGTGTTGTCAGATAGACTGCTTCGTCAGCGAATTGGATAGGCTGCAAATGGATCCCTTCAGCTGTGATTCCCGGATCCAGCAGCACTGTGTTCGTTCGAGTTTGAAATTTACGGAGATCACGCCCGCCCATCCACAACTGGCCTCCGGGACCGGCTAGCAGAAACATCTTCGTTTGTAGTCCTTCTTCCAGCTGATTGGCTCCGACTTTTGCCAGTGGAGGTTGTCCGGCATCGTCCGTAACTCGAAAGGCCGTGACTCGCTGGGGTGTCGACGGCACAAACAGCTCGTAACCTCGCAGCAGACAAGGGTCGTTCACCTGTCCATCAACACTGTCTTCAGAAACAGAACTAAGTTGTCCGGCATCATCCATCTGCAATGTTTGGATACGTGCTTTGTCTGCAGCATTGTTATCCACCATCAAAAAATAACGCCCGGCCGTGACCATTGGGGACTTGATGCTGCCGGTCAAATGTGGGATGTAGGATACGGCAAGACAAGCAAATGGGTTGAGCCCGATCGTGTAGACCATTGTCTGATCACCCGGAATCACCAGACGCAGCGAGTCACTGGAAACGGCAGGAGGCCCGATGACGGACTGTGAGAACTTCAGCTTCGCAATGGCTCGCCCATTATTGGCGGCGATCTGCCAGAGTTCACCAGCCTGAGTTGTTACGTAGAAATTGTCGGCAATCAAAGTCGGCGCACCTGTCGGACGGCTTTCGACACTCTGACGCCACAACAGTTGCCCGTCTTTCTGGGACAACATCTGCAGTTCTTCGGACATGGTGCTGTAGACCAGCACTCCCGCAGGATCAATAACTTTGACTGGCATTGGTGAGAATGGTGCGTTGTCACCAATTGGACGTCGCCAAAGCGGAGAGCCCGTGTCCGAATCAACGGCAAAACAACTGTCCATTCCAAATGAGAAGACGGCACGGCCCTGAGACGAAAGATCCGTTGTTGCCTGAGTTCTTAGAGTCAAAGCCAGCGAAGGAAGGACCAGCCCATTTTCAGCGGGGCCAAGCCCATCTTTTCCGATCTCCGTGCGGACAACAAATTCCTTCTCCCTCCCCAGAATATCCTGCAGAAGTTTGGAGACATCCTTGTCATCCTTCAGCAAAGGATACTTTGTGATGAGATCGTTGCGGGCACCGATGGCCCCCATCGTATCGCCCGCTTCAAGTTGTTCTTTGACTTTTGCCAGTGTCCCGAGAAAGTCATTCTTCTTGGCCACAGAGGCTGAGGCCATTCGTTGCCGATCCACCAGAGCTTGCTCGCGAGCCGGATTAATCCCACCTTCTCCCGAATACTTCCTTAGCAATTCAAGAGACTCCAGGCTGACGTCCAGTGCTTCCTGGGATTGTGCAACTTCAGCCACAAAAGCACCGGCATAAGTCAGTCGTTCTGCATATCGCTTGAGGTTGTCTTTCTCAGCATCGAAGCCTTCCAGTTCACGACATTCTTCGATGAGGCTCTTTAACTCTTTAAGTCCCCGAATAACATCCGGTGTTTCTGTCAGAATGAACTTTTCAACGCGAGCCCGATGCAGGCCAATTTTGGCCACCGGAGTCATACTTGTTTTGGGATAGATTGAGATGAATCTCTCGAATTGTCCTTCGGCATCAAGATACTTCTGAAGATTCAGAGAAGCGGTCGCTTCCTTGATCAGTCGATCCTCTGTGTTTCGAGCATTGATGAACCAGAAGATGGCCGCCAGAATCGAAGCACCAACAGTGCTGCCGACCAATAACATCACGACCGGGGAACGCGCTATCTTTTGCTGACCAGGTCGTTCAGGACCACCGGTTAGTTTTTCCGCGAGTTCGCTCAGTTTTCCGCGGCGAAGCTGTCTACGCGCCCGCTCGCTGATGACCTCGCGAGATTCCTCGCGATCATCGACTTCCACCTCTTCAACATCATCGTCATATTCTTCAGATGCCACTTTTGATTCCACTTCTCACTTGGGCGAGGCCGGAAAGACGGCGAAGCACACCAGACAAAAAAATGACTTACTGAAACTCCACGATCTTGTTTCGTACGCGAGTGAATCCGGCCTGCGTTGCCGCGTCAATCACGATAATTCGCATTTCATGAATCGACTCCGGGTCGAGTTCAAGATCCAGATCACTGACTCCCGATGCTGCATTCTTCTCCGCCGTCAGGAGATCAAAAATCTCCTGATAGGTGGTTGCCTTTTTACTGTCGACATACATCACGTTATTGGGATCAACCTGTACTTTGACTCCCGGGCTTTCGTCCAGAGGCACCGTGACATTCAATGAGACACCTTCAACATTCTTCGCTGGCGGAACGTCGAATGCTTTTTGCATGCTGAACGAGGCCGTCACCATAAAGAAAATCAGGAGCTGAAACGTCACGTCGACTGCGGGTGTCAGGTCAATAAAGTCGTTCGGCGGTCCAGAACTTTTTCGAACGTACGGTACGTCGTCATCGTCGTCAACAGTGATCACTGCCGGGGCAGGAGCGACCTTCTTCTTTGGCTGTTCCGCCACGAAGTTTTCTGCCGCCCAGCGACTGGGCATGACGGCTGTCTGATTGACCGGAGCCGCTGAAGGCAGCTCAAGCCCCACATCATCGAATCCTTCGGGAGGAATAGTGCCGCCTGCCTTGAGATGCTTGGCACGTTCCTCTTCAGCAAGCTTCTCTAGTTCTTCAAGTCGAGGAAGCTTGACCAGATCCAGTGACCGCCCCTGCTTATGCGCGGTGACTAGTTTCTTAAGGTCTTCCAGAACTTCATCGGCTGACTGATATCTGAGCGACCTTCGCTTGGCCATCATGCGATGCACAACGCGACAAAGAATGTCCGGCAACGCGGGATTTTTTTCTTTAAGTGGCGGTGGTGGATTCTTCAAATGCTGCATCGCGATCGCAACAGGGTTTGCACCCTTGAATGGCGTTTCGCCGCTTAGCAACTGGTAGCAGGTGACTCCAAAGGAATAGACATCTGATCTTGGGTCAAGCTCGCGGCCGCTGACTTGTTCCGGACTCATATAAAGCGGCGTACCCATCGTGACGCCTTCTTTTTCGCTTCCCGAGCCGTCCCCCAGTTGAGCCAGACCAAAGTCCGCGACCTTCACTTCACCTTTCTTGGTGACAAGGATGTTTTCTGGTTTGATATCGCGGTGAACAATACCAGCCTGACCGGACGCTTTGAGTGCGGCAGCGACCTGACGAATCACATGCAAAGCAGAAGAAATATCCGGCTTACCGCGTTCCTTGATGATACTTGCGAGATCTTTGCCCTGGACATACTCCTGAGCGATGTAATGCAGATCACCTTCCTGTCCGATGGTATAGACCTGGACAATGTTCGGATGATTCAGGCCAGCGGCCATCATCGCTTCTTGTTTAAAGCGACTGACCATATCCTGACCGGAGTGGGCCATCAGAGAAGGCTTCATGACCTTCACTGCGACATATCTCTGCAGCGTTGTCTGTTCCGCCAGAAACACGTCAGCCATTCCACCGCTGCCGAGTCGGCGCAGCAGATGAAACTCGCCCAGTTGTTTATCAGTCAGGTCTGTCATGAGTAATCACGTCTGCTAACGTCGGTCCTGAACCGCAAAGTGGTAAGTAACACCTGGAATTTCAGCGATCATCGCTTCAATTTCACCGGTGAATCGATTGGGCACGGCCCTGTCAGCCATGATCATCAGGTCGATTCCCTGTGTCGCGGCCCCCGCGGCGTCGTTGATTCTGGCTCGCAACTCTTCCAGTGTCAGTGGTTTCTTGTCAATCTCAATGACCGGGTCAACTGTTGCACTCACCGGAGGCTTGATCACGATATTGATGACCTTGGCCATTTCAATGGACCCGCCCGACATCGACTTCGGGATCTCCGCTGGTGGATTTCCCTGCATCGTTGAGGTCACCATGAAAAAGATCAGAAGCTGAAACGTCACATCGATCATCGGTGTGATATCGATCTCTGTATCAGGATCCGGCTTCTTCTTCCTCACGTAAGGTTCGTCATCGTCTTCGGCCGACATAAGCTGCCTAACAGAACTTGAGAGCCAGGAATCTTCGCTGCAAAAACGGGCGACTACGGTGCGTTTGGATTCTTGGCCAATGCCAATTCATCAAGGAAAAGTCCGCCGCTTTCATCTACGGATTCCTGCAGTTTCTTGATACTGTTGGTCGCAGCCGACTGAAGAATAATCAAGGGAATCGAAATCGCCATGCCTGCAGCCGTGGTCCACAAAGCGAAGCTAATGT
>CAIJTV010000131.1:0-2844 GCA_903823635.1 uncultured Planctomycetaceae bacterium | reverse complement strand
GGCTGAACGTCGTGAGTCTGTTCTGGCGGTGATTCGTGGTGAAGCGATGGCGAATGAACATGGAGCATCGCTGGCAAGTGTTGATACTGGGAATGTTGCGTTCAGGGCTGAAAGCCTGACACAACCAATGCCGGGGTCGTCACGGGAGACGGATTTAATCGCCCCCGACCCTGCGTCGGGGGTTCACAACGCTTCTGCACCAGCAGGCGTGCCATCCATTCAGTGGTGCAAAAGTCCGCAGGCCCCTGGGGCAGGCCCAGGGGGGGATGGATCAACAGTTGATTCGGGCCTGAACCCAGTAAGTACAAGACTGACGCGTCGTCTAAGAACGATGCTGGCGGATTCACTCGGTCCGTTTGCCTCTTCGGTCCGTCGCCGCATGCGTAAGACGCCGATGAAAATTGCGGCCGGGATTTGTGTGGCCGGCTTCATTGGGTTGATGACGGTGCCATCGTTTTTCCGGGAAGAATGGAGGTTGGCTGATAGCAGCAACCATTGGGGATATTTGGAAGACGATGTTGCCTTCACAGAGAGTTTCAGCGAGCGGACCTCTGCCTCGGGTAGAACGATATTGAGTTTTCAGGCTCCGGCTGATGCTTCTTCCGGCCCGGAAGCGGCTGGGGGTGAGGTCAATGAACAGCTCCTCACACAACTGGATTCTGCCAACGCTGATAACGCAATTGCTTCGTCCAAAGCCCTCTCGACATTGCAGCAGACTTTGAGTGGCGGAGGTTTGGCCGCGAATGAAACCGATAAGGTCGCTTCGGGATCAGGAGTTGATCGCGAGTTGTTCTTTTATGGATTGCTGTCGCCAAGCAGCACGGATGACAAGAATTCTCCTCCATCGATCGCAGCCGTTCCGCCCTCTTCCGTTCCCGAAGGGTGGTTTGCGAAACCGCTCGAAGAACGTTTCGGTAACGAGGACCGTGCTGCAGTGAAATTGGGCGACGCGTCAGCACCGGTTGCAAGTAATGGTGGCGTCACGATTCCGCAGCCTTCGACAACATGGGAAGACAATTCACTCTACGCACTCTACGGCAGAGCAGGTAAGAATGCACCGACCGCAGAAGGTGCAGGTGTTCGCACCGATGCGTTTAATAGAGCACCGGTGTTGGCAGGGTCGACAGACATGCCTTCATCGCCAGAGCCAAATGCGGCGGGCGATGGGGTTACTGAATCCATTCCCAAGCTGATGATTCAGGCGGAAGAAGAAGCTGACGGCAAGGTTTCAGTCGATTTTGATTTTGCCTTGACCGACGTGGACAAGAAGCTGGAAGACATGCAAGCCAGTTTGGGCGAGCAGCCATCGGCAGATAACGCCAAGTCCGACCGCTATGCAGGCACAGACAAGTCTGGATACGCCGCCGATGGCAAATCTGACGGTGAACAATTGGGGAGAGTGTTGCAGAGGAATCAAGGTCTCGGGCTAAGTGGCGACGCATCTGATTTTGGGACGATGGCGAGAGGTTTGAGCGAACGCTCGGATGACTCCGGTGTTGCTCGCGGCTCGGTTGCTCCGGGACAGGTTGGCTCAGGTAGCCAGCCTGAATCAGCTCGTGGTGGACGTGGAAGACAAAGCGGTAATACGTATCGGTCATCAAGTGAAATACACGAGAGTAAGGACGAGATTTCCAGTCTCGAATTGGTCGCTCCGGAATCTGTGGCTGAAGCAGATTCAAAGAAGCCAGGAGAGAATGCCAAACAAGTCGAAGAGCAAGCTCAGGCAAAGAATCGCGTAGAAGGAAAAAGTCCGGATTACCATCGCGGTTATCATTTTCACATTGATGAGTTGGATCTGTTGGACGGCCTGCAACCACTGGCGGAATCTGAAGCGAAGGCGGCGGCTGAGCCAGAAAGCGAAACTGACGATAATGGCATAAAAGATATCGTGGCACTCCGCAAGAAGAACGAGAGCAAGGAGCAGGCCGAAGAATGGAGAAAACAGACGAGTGAACCGGAGTCCAAAGCCAAGGGCCGAAACCGTGTCTTCTTTCGACAAGGCGAAGTGGTCCGCTCAACTCTCGCGGACAGTTCCGAACTGGAGAAGAAGCCCGCAGCAAAACCTGTTACTCCCTCTGCCGGCCTAAACGAAACCAACGCCGCTGCCGAAGCGTTTTCAACGTTTTCCCTGCATGTCAGTGATGTTTCGTTCAAACTGGCCGCGGCCGCGTTGGCTCGAGGTGAATGGCCGGAGGCGGCAAAGGTCCGTATTGAAGAATTTGTCAACGCCTTGGATTACGGCGACCCGTTGCCCGGCAAAGGTGAGAAAGTCGCGTGCGCGGTCGAACAGGGGATTCATCCGTTTCTGCAACAGCGAAACGTGCTGCGAGTTTCCATGCGAACGTCCGCAGAAGGGCGAGCGACCAATACACCGCTGCGCTTGACGTTTGTTCTGGATAACTCCGGTTCGATGGAACGCATCGATCGTCAACAGACCGTGCGTCGTGCATTTACGCTGTTGTCTAAGCAATTGACGGCGATCGACCAGGTGACTTTGATCAGCTTCTCTCGCCAGCCGCGACTTCTGGCAGAAAACGTCAGCGGGACGGACTCCGGAAAACTGGTCGAGTTAATGGAGCAACTTCCGAGCGAAGGCGGTACCAACATCGAAGCAGCTCTGCAACTGGCTTTCGAAAAGGCATCCGCTCAACAGACGCCGGGTGTTCAGAATCGCATCGTGCTGCTGACGGATGGAGCTGTGAACCTGGGCAATGCAAATCCCGAAAGCCTGTCGCAAATGGTGGAGTCAATGCGAGCGGCCGGCATTGCCTTCGACGCTGCAGGAATCAGCGCGGATGGTTTGAATGATGAAGTCCTGGAAGCCCTGACTCGCAAAGGCGATGG
>CAIJTV010000130.1:0-7325 GCA_903823635.1 uncultured Planctomycetaceae bacterium | reverse complement strand
CGTGTTCTTTGGAATCTCGATGGTTCCTGGACTCCAAGGTGTCCGGATCGTCGGAATGCTTGGCTGTTGATGGTCGTCGGTTCTATGATCCGGTCATGGATGCTGGTAGACCCGATCGGGTTGTCAATTTCGTTGAGTATTCGTTCGTTGACTATTCGTTCGTTGTCTCCGTTTCTGCCGGAACTTGTCGACCATCAAGCAGCAAGATCGACTGAACGCTGAACTACAAACTTGAATAGACAAACGGACGATTGACGCAGAAACCGGTCGCATCCGGCTCGGCGTTAAGCGAAGATGTGAACCAAGCTGGTATCAAGTACGCTGAATTGAACACTTTATCAACAGACCGGCACCCGCGACTCCGAAAACAATTTCGCTCGTCGCAAAGGAGAAGGATGTATTGTCAGTGACAGAATCGACATCTGAACGAATTCTTGTGACCGGTGGGTTTGGCTGCATTGGAACTCAGGTCGTCAAATGGTTACTGTCAAACACAGATGCGACCGTTGTTGTTGGTGCACGTGAAGTAACGGACGCGAGGATCTCTGGATTGTTTGGCGATTCGACTCTGTCACGGCTAGCGTGTGTTAGTCTTGAAGTTCGAGATCAACAACAACTGGAGAGAGTTCTTCAGGCTCATGACGTGACTCGTGTTGTACACTTGGCTGCTCTGCAGACACCCGCCTGCAACGCGGATCGGGATCTGGGCCTGCAGATTAATCTGGCGGGGACTCAGAATCTGATTGAGGCGGTGAAGAGATGCCGGCCGACACTCCGCCGCTTCGTGTTCGCAAGTTCCGTTGCCGTTTATGGCCCGCGTCGCTCGTACCCCGGACCTAAAGTGCCAATGCTTGCGGAGCCTGCTCCCGTGAATGTCTACGGTGCGTGGAAACTCACCGGAGAACAGGTCACGCGTTTTCTGTTTCAGGAGACCGGCATTCCCTCACTCTGCATTCGCCCTGGCGTACTCTTTGGGCCGGGACGCGATGCCGGGCTGACGGCGGCCCCGACGACAGCCATGAAGCATGTGGCTTTGCGAAAAGCCTATGAGATTCCTTTTAAGAGTCGACAGGATTATTTGTACTCACCAGATGTCGGTGCCGCGTTCGGAAACGCCCTGATGGCTCCATTCTCCGATTATGGCGTCTTCACACTCCCGAGTCACACCGTGGATACTCGAATGTTCGTGGACACACTGCGTCAGGCTGCAGCGGAACTTGGCTACGGCGAAGACGTCCAGATCTCGATCGGAGATGCTGAAGTGCCGTTCATCTGCGACCTCGAGTTTGAAACATTCCTGAATGCATTTCCTGCGGCGCCGCATACGCTATTGCTGACCGCCGTCAAAGAGTCTCTGATCTTCTTTCGGCAACAGGTGGAAGCCGGCTGGTTGCGAGTCTGAACTGGCGCAAAAGCCTGGCAGCGGGCTTGTCGACCCATGAAAGACGGGAGCTTAGTGGTCTTGAGACTGCGGTGATACATTCCGTCGAATTGCCCTGAAAACGCTGTTCCACCCTGCTCCTCTTGCGATCACCGTGGGCTTGATGTCTCCGCTCTTCTGACCTCGTCGCCGACATTCTGATTCATAAACGGACCATGCCTGTTCTGGTGACGTAGGCAGAATCCACGTGTCGAGCTTTCTTAATTGGCCTAGCCCAATCGCAAAACGATACTGAGAGTTATCGCATAGCTGCTGTTCGATCTTTTCGGCCACCTGTCGCTCAACAGTTTCCAGTTCGGCCGCTGTGCATTTCAGATTTCTCATCACCAGAATGGCCCGATAACCCGAGGCCGAATACTGGTCAGTGGCCTCGGCCAGGACCGGGATCAGCATCGCAAATGCAGGCTCGAGACGAAGGGATTTGCAACCCGTCTGCAGGGCATCTCGCACGTGCTGTTCATGAAGCTTTTCGCCGACCAGATCGCTTTGCACCCCGGCTCGGCCTGTGAACCTCAGTAACGGACATTGCTGAATGAATCCCGTAACCTCGATCTCATCGCCAATTGCGTACCGATACAAGCCGCCGCCAGTCGTCAAGAGGACCTGATAACGATGGCCCTGCTCAAGTTCCCAGGCCCATTTGGCAGGCCGAGTTGGATCCTTTGCGGTTTCGATGGGTCGGAACTCGAAAACGTGAGAACGAACGGCCAGCGCGGAACCGTGGCTGGATTTCAGCGGGAACGAAGTCACCCCTTCGGTCGCCAGCAGTCCTTTGGGCTGAAACGGAACATCTGGTAACCAACTCTTTAACTCCGGCACAAACATGGACGCCGAGGCATCGCCCCATGCACTCACAAGCGATAGTGCTGGCCAGATTTCTTTAAGGAACTCCGCTGAAGGGCCAAATTGCTGAAGCTTACTTCTTAGGAAACGAGACCGGCTGCGATTGCGCTCAATAGAGAATTCTTTGAAGCCCTGATCGACATTGGTTTGAGGGAAATGCAACTGTCCAGCTTCGATGTCTTCTACGATTTGCTCGGCCCAGTTTGGAAGCCTCGCAAACAAAGTTGTCAGGAATGTGGGGCTCCAGACGGAGATCAAGGCAAGGTCTT
Organism: uncultured Planctomycetaceae bacterium; assembly: GCA_903823635.1. Taxonomy (GTDB): domain Bacteria; phylum Planctomycetota; class Planctomycetia; order Planctomycetales; family Planctomycetaceae; genus SXXK01. The sequence continues at coordinate 4,772 of CAIJTV010000130.1, read as the reverse complement.
TTGCGGCAAGAAGTCCAGCCAGCGTCGCATACTGAAAATCCTCGATGTTGCGGATTTGGGCCACGGATGTTGGCACGGCCAGAAGCCGCTTCATGGCCCAGCGTTGCCAACCAGCAAGATACTCTGCATCGCTGTCAAACCCGATCCTTATTCCCCCCGGCGTTTGCTCCGGTCGCTGCGCTGCGGGAGAAATCGACCAGTAAGCTCGCCCTTTTCGACAGCCCGGAAAACCCGATAGTACATCGTACATCCATGTCGCGATGGCTCGTTGAAATTGTCGCCGCAACGTAGCGGTATACGGAATCAGGCGACTGCCGCCTGAGGATCCTCCGGTAGGTTCCAGCATCAGGACTGGCTCAGAAGTCAGAACGCCCTGCCCTCCGTTGGCGATCTCCTCGATCTTTGGTCTCAGGCTTTCATAATCACAGATCGGAACATGTTTCTGAAAATCTTCGAGCGATTTGATTTGCAAGAATCGATGATCTCGACCATATCGGGAGTTCGCATTATCACGCAGAGTCAACTGCAGTAGTTCTTCCTGCTGCTGCTGAATGTTTGTCGTAGCCTTATGAAAGGCTCGACTCTCACCACGGCTCTGCCACATCCAAAGCGAGTTAATCGTCCTGATCAGCATGAGCCGACACGCTGTCGAGCGAACGCTGAAGACTGAATCATCCGCTGAGCTGCGGCGGAGAAATTTTCAGGGGTCATGCGAGCAATACAGCACAATTCATCACCCTCCGCGTGACCTGGATTCTTTGCAACAAAGAAACTCACGTGAGGATCCTGCCGTCGCTCCGGAGTGATCTCACCAAGGCCCGGTCTGAGTCGATCACTGTTGGACGACGCTTTGACGAGACCTTTTTGTTGGTCAAAACGATCTGGAAACTTAATCTCTGCGACGCGAGCAATGATGGCTCGAAGGTCGGCAGGCATTTCGGCATCGTATCTGGGATGAAAGTCACGAAAGTAAACTGGAAGAACTCGATAGGTGCGAAAGCCTTTCGAAATCAGGCACCAATACACTTCGTCGCCAGGATAAGTTTCAATCCAGTGCAGCGCCAGTTTTCCAAATGCCAGAGCCAGCGCACTGCTGCCCCAGTGATCACGATCGACAATCGTGTCACCGGAAAAGACACAGCGGATGGGGCGGGCGTCGATGCTCAGTGAAATCAGGGCCTGTGTCGAGAAGCCGCAAACTTCGGAACTGGCTTCATCGATCAAAAGTATAACCCAGTCCTTTTCTGAAAGGTCTGTTTCGAATCGAGCTCGAATCATGTTTTCATAATGGCGATCCATCAGTGCGAACATGGCGTCGCGATCGGACTGAGCCAGTTGAGAGGGACGCAGAATTCGAGCGGCGAGTGTCATGCAGGTATGTTACAGACAGCCTAACTCAAGATAAACATTGCGGCCATTGAATTGCTCCGGCTGAACTTTTTCCGGAGCCCAGCTTACCACGTAAAGGCGAGTTTCGTAGCAATGCACGGCTGATTGTCGAGCCTTCGGAACGAGCGGATCACGTTCGAACAATCCCAATGCCAGACTATCATTCTGTTTCGTGACCGGCAAATTTCGAACCGCATACAGTAATTGCTGCCAGACGGCGGGATCGGAGTTTTCAATGACCGGCATGGCCAGCATAACGTTTCGCATGCGATCTCCCGGGGCCGGAAAACGTGGCAGACGAAGGCATCGCGCCAGTGGATTGTAGAGATGTCGCGACCATCTCCAATGGCCGGTGTAGCGTTCGACATGAGATTGCTTAAACGCGGATTGATCCCATGCTGCCAATGTGCCGACGATTCTGCCGTCACGCCAGGCACACAGGACCTGTTCGAGCGACAGATCTCGATACGTCGAAGTCTGCTGTAGAAAATCGTGTTCATAGAGGACGGGAAAAAACAGGCGAGACTGTCCTTCACGATTCAGGAACGCGACAAGCTCCGGAAGTTCCTTCTCCTGAAGCGGCCGAACCTGGAGTGTCGGATCCCGGCGAGGAACCTGCCACGACTGTGTCGGCAGGATAAACGTGAAGTATCGCCCAAGCTCGTGATAATTGGGCAGGCCGGCTCGTCCTTTCGTCAGTGCATCGATCGCCGCCGTGTTGCCTTCCGTCACTGTTGTCAAATAAAAATCCGTGCGGCCATCTTCGTGAAGTTGCCGGAGCTTCTGAAAGCCTCTCGCGATGACCAGGCCTTTTCGAGCTGACTCGCGAATCCGCAGGCCGCCCAGATATCCGACGGGTGTCGCGATGCCATTGACATATCGCATGCGGACACTGCGAGTCGCCATTGCCATGATGGAATCTGAGGCCTCTGAGTCTGACTGGCCTCTGCGAGCTATGAGCACCTGATGAAATGGCCCTTCAACGATAGCGCCATCGAAGTAGCGTGGCTCTCGACGAAGCGTTGCTTCGATGGCCCCGCCAAGTGGTGTTTCTCTAAGTAACGCTCGCAGTTGTAATTCTGCGCTATCGTCGACCAAATCAAAATGCAGGCCGGAGGACGCTATTGCCTTTGGCGGGCCGGGATCAGTTTTCCGGTCCATGACTCGTCCCCCAAAGGCAAACCGCTTCGCCCTTCCACGTCCCAGTGATGCATGGCATTAATGATCAGATGATTCCGCAGCAGATAAAGAGTTCTCCGATTAACAGGAGCCATCGCGCGTCGAGCGATGCTGGACCAACTGTAGAACCGCCGGCGCGCATCCAGACATAGCTTCGCAAGTTCGTCCGGCGACATGTTCCGCGGTTGAAAAGGAATCATGTTGTAGCGATACCTGTCATCCAGCCACCACGCATCGTACAACAGTCGTCCCTCTGTTTTCATTCGCTCATACAACGGAGTGCCGGGAAATGGCGTGATGTGATTAAACGCCGCGATGAAAAGTCCATGCTCGATGGCGAAGTCGACCGTTTCCGAAATTGACTGCGGAGTATCATGATCGTAGCCAAAGATGAACGTCCCGTAGACGGAAAGTTTGTGCCGAGACATGTTGGCCAGAGCTTTTGCCGGTCCGCCAGCCATCAGATTGAACGACTTATTCATCTGTTTCAGGCTGTCAGCGTGCAGAGATTCGAAACCGATCAACACTCCCTGACAGCCGCTGCGGCGCATCAGGTCCAGAGTGTCTTCATCGTGACACACATTGATTGCTGACTGACTCACCCAGCGGATCTTGAGCGGAATCAGCGCCTCCATCAGTTCCCTGGCTTCGTCCAGCCCGGACGTCAGGTTGTCATCGATAAAGAAGATCATCTGCCCCGGCCGGCGAACTCGCGCAATCTCCTCCAGAACTCGATCAACCGGACGATGGCTGTGCGTCGCGCTAAAGAAGGACTGAATCGCGCAGAAGTCGCAGCGGAATCGACAGCCACGAGCAAACTCGACGAGGCGAATCGGCAGGTAACGCTTACCCTGAAAGATGGAGCGATCCGGCGTGACTCGCAACTGAGGTCGCTCTTTGCTTTGATAAAACGGCTTGGGGCAGCCGTGGCGATAATCATCAATGACCTGTTCGAAGAGTCCTTCTGCTTCACCGACGACAAGTGTGTCAGCGTACTGACCCACCTCTTCCGGGCAAAGCGTCGCATGAAACCCGCCCATCACAACCGGAACACCGCGCTGGCGGTATTCACTGGCAATTTGGTAAGCGCGTTTGGCGGTATAGGTTTCTACGCTGATGGCAACCAGGTCTGTCGGTTCATCAAACGGGATTGGTTCAAGGCGATCGTCGTAGAATTTCTTTTCGACGTCTGGCGGCGTCAGAGCGGCAATCATCGCCGCAGGCAGACATTCCATCTGCCAGGTTCGGATGTAATGCTTCATGCCTCGTGGTCGACCAACACACGGATGCACGATCGTGAGTCGAAATGGCTTTCGGCTGCTCATGACTCCCGCATTTCCAGGGAGACAAGGACATCGTCAGCCGATGTGCCGCAACCTTCTCGACGTGCCGCTGGTCGGTCTGGCAATGCCGTTGGTGTCGCTGCTGATTTCGTCAAAGTTGGCAACAACGGGACATCACAATTGTAGAACCGATCGAGGTGATAAGCGTAATAGCGGTAACCAATATTGGTCGTCAGAGCCAATGGCCATGCTGTCGGCGAATGCCACAGTCGTCGTGCGATGTTGCTCCACGAATAGACATACTTCCAGGCGTGTTCCGTGCCCTTCTGCAGTTGATCGACAGTCATTTGAGCTGGCTGAAAGACGACGTGTTGTCCGTCGTAAAGTTCCCAGTTGCGTGTGAAAATTCGGTCCTGAGCACTCAACTCGTTATACAGGCCTGTTCCCGGAAACGGTGTCACGATGGCAAATCGAGGCAAGTCGATGGCACAACGAACCGCGAAGTCAGCCGTCTTCTGAAACACATCCGGAGTGTCGTCATCGAGCCCAAAGACAAAGCAGCCCTGAAGAGCGATCCGACGTTTGTGAAGTTCGCGGACGATTCGAGGATACTCTTCCGGATTATTAAACGCCTTGTGAGATCCCTTCAGCGCCGTATTGGAGATGGACTCCAGTCCCATCAACAGCCCCCGGCAGCCACTCGCGGCGGCCAGGTCCAGCAATGGAATATCGTCGCAAAGTAAAGTTGTTGCCAGACCGTACCATTGAATCTTCAGTGGAATCAAAGCTTCGAATAGTCGAGCCGCGTATCCCTTGTCGGCGATCAGGTTGAGATCAATAAAGATGGCTCGCCTGGCTTTGCGACGGATCAGATCTTCGATGACAGCTTCGACGGGTTTCTGCCACGGCTTTCGTCCCCAT
>CAIJTV010000129.1:0-2809 GCA_903823635.1 uncultured Planctomycetaceae bacterium | reverse complement strand
TCTATTGCGAGTCAAAGGTCATTCTATGATTCTCGATGGAATCAACGACGGAGATCTCGCCATCATCCGGCATGCCACTACGGCAAAAACCGGTGACACGGTCGTCGCCATCGTGAATAGCGGTGAAGCAACGCTTAAGCGATTCCGCCGGACGAAAGACGTCGTTGTTTTGACGCCGGCCAACGACCAAATGACCGCCACCACGTGGCCTGCTGCTCAGGTTGAAATCCGAGGCATCTACGTGGGGCTCGTGCGAACTCATCGGTGACATTGTCTCTAAAAGAAACCATGTGCAGGGGTGCACGGGCGGTCTGTTGAATTAATCGCTTAACGGCAAGCCGCAGGCGTCGTTGCCCGGTTTCGACGCCTGCCGTTGCCTGCGGATCGGCGGTCAATAAAGAACGGTCAGCAGCCTCTAATTTCGGTCTTCGGTTTCCACAGACGCAAGCTGGGCATTAAACCAGTCGTGAGCGGATCGCCAGAGATGTGTGCCCAGGGAACCGCGAGGTAAACCCAACGCGGCAGTGCCACGTTCGCCGCAGCGAAATGCCGTCGCCTGTTCGTCAGGCAGTTCCACGATCGCCGTGAAACGATGTTCGGTCAATCGCAAACGATCTTTGCTGCTGGAGGATTCTCGTTCGTCCATCTGTGAAACAGTCAACGCACCTCCATTTGTAGCCGCCAACGCGGGATGAGGAATCGACCGGCTGGCTCGCGGGTTGACTCGCACCAGCGTGGCCCTCACGGGATCATGAGTCCCAATCCGAACTTTCACAGGCTGACCGACAAGGCCCGTCGCAACGGCGAGATCGCGTTGACCGATCGACAATTTTAACTCTTTATCTTCCTCAACGCCGATCGTCATCAGCTCCATCCCTGCGCTGGCGAATGTCCCCAACAGATTGTGCAACTCTCGACTGATAATCTGCCCGGAACGTCCGGCTCGAATTTCAAGGCCGTCCGTTTGTTTCTGGCATTCATGAAGTTGACGCAGCAGGGATTCGCGTGTCCCCTGAAAGACATTCAGTGCGCCGGAGTTGTGTTCGCCGGACGCGGTTTGAACTCGCAGATCCTGCTGTGCCAATTGTTTCTGCAGATCCAGCCGTTTTGTCGTCACGTCTTCGTTTCGCAGGGTCAGCAGCAAGTCTCCGGCCTCGACATTCTGGCCGTTGTTGACATGGATCGATTGGATGAAACCGGGGGTCTCCGCGCGAACGACTTCTCCGTTCGTGAAGTCCACAACTCCAGGAGCCGTCGTCATCACCGGCGATGGCAGGCCGAACAAAGCGGCCAGAAGAACACCGATCAATCCACTGCTGACGAGTGACGCGCGGAACAATCGTTCGGGATGTTGAACTCGCAGATGATTGAGCGTTCTTAGAAATCCCCACAAAGGGCGGACAAACCACAGACAAACGCCAAGTGCGGCCAGCGCCAGCCCCGCGCCGTGGAACAGTACCGACGCCATAATGAGCAGAGAAAAAGTAACCAGAAGTCTCCAGATCATGGCTACAGCACCGTAAGCCATCAGAATCCAGCGTTGCCGACCAATGACCGCGGGCCGACTGCTACTGTCGCCGAAGAAGATTCGCCGAGCCAGCTCCGTGATCACGTTATTCGCCTGAGTACTCAGGTTCGGGATCTGCAGCAAATCCGACAGAACATAGTATCCATCAAACTTCATCAGCGGGTTGAGATTGAACAGCAATGTCGAGACGCTGGCCATGATAATCGTGTTCTGCAACACGTGCCGAAACAAAACAGAATCGCACCACTTCCACGCCAGAATCGACAGCGAGGCAATGATCAGTTCGACATACACACCCGCCAGAGCCGTATGAATGCGCTGCCAGCGTGAGCGAAAAGACCAGCACGACGATGCATCAACGTAGGCGAGTGGTGCAAGAAAGGCGATGATCACTCCGGTTTCACGAATGTTGCCGCCATAACGATGGCAAACGAGGGCATGGCCCAGCTCATGAAAGAACTTGAGCGCGATCCAGGCGATCAATAACCAGAACCAGTTCTGCTGCGAGATCACGTTAGCGGAACTGGCCGTGAAACGATCCCAATTGGCCGACAACGTCAAACCCGCAATGACCATCAGCATCATTGCGAGGATGGTCGCTGGTCCGGTGAAAATCCAGCCGAATGCTGGCTGCAGGGTTCGCAGTAAAGAGTCTGGCCGCCCGAGAGGGATCTTTTGCCAGAGTGGATTCATTTTTTTCCAGAACGGCTTGTGGCCATTCGGCGTTTTGACCGTTGTCGATGCACCAGAGGAAGTTGTGTCACTGTCAGCGAATGCTCCCAGACCATTCTCCAGCAGCCACGAATAGATGGAAATGGCCTGAGTCTGCCCGAGGGCTTTCTCTTTTAGCTGCTGCGACGCAATCGCCAGGGCTTCAGCGAAGCTTGTGCGGCCATCCAGCAGGGAAACAAACACGTACTCGGCGTAGCCGATTCTGAAGTATTCCGACGTCGTTTTGACTTCGAGGTGATAGAACGTTTCGCCGTTGTAGTTTTGCGGCACGAACAGCAAATCGTCGCGGAGTTTCAGACGAGTTCTGCTCAGTTCAACGGTGGAAATGTCGGGCATGCCCATCATGTTACCACCCCAGCCAGCCCAGCAGCCATGCCGCTGGCTTGTGGAACAGGTTCCAGCCCAAAGCGTGGCGGCGAGTATTCACGTGGGCCGATCCACGCATGCCGGGGCGAAGCAGCGACGTGTCATTGGGAATGTCGGCTTCCGCGATAAAGATGTTCTTTCCATCTCGAATCTCTGCGCGAGGATGCACGGAGCGAATCAGAG
>CAIJTV010000128.1:0-2687 GCA_903823635.1 uncultured Planctomycetaceae bacterium | reverse complement strand
TCACCGACTTCAGTGACGAAACGGAGGCGACTCTGGCCTTGTACGGACCGCAGGTGAAGGAGCCTGGCACCTTCGCTTACAACTGCCTGATGGCTCGCCGCCTTGCTGAACGAGGCGTGGGGTTTGTGCAGCTGATGCATGCTGGTTGGGATCAACATGGCAGCGTCACGACGGAGTTGTATACGCAGTGCAAAGACACGGATCAGCCTTCTGCCGGTCTTATCCAGGATCTGAAGCAGCGCGGGTTGCTGGAGGATACTCTGGTGATCTGGGGCGGCGAATTCGGACGCACTCCGTTTCTGCAGGGCAACATCAATGATCGACCAAAATGGGGACGCGACCATCATCCGTATGCGTTTTCGCTATGGATGGCCGGCGGCGGTGTGAAGGCCGGACTGCAGTATGGGGAAAGCGATGATCTGGGCATCAACGTCGCGAACAACGGCGTGCATGTTCATGATTTTCAGGCCACGCTGATGCATCTGTTGGGCATCGATCACGAGCGCCTGACGTATCGTTTTCAGGGCCGAGATTTCCGCCTGACAGATGTTCATGGCCATGTTGTTGAGGCTGTGCTGGCGTGACCAGAGAGAGTACCGTACGACAGTATCAGTACTTCGGAAAGATGGCGGGCGTCGGGAATCGTTCTTCAAGGCTGGATGCGTCGTTTAGGAATTCTTCGCGAGGGACCTGGACCTGAGGCCAGCTGTTGGGGCGGATTCGCACAACACGGCCGGGGCGGATTCCTTCGATGATCAGGTCGGTCTCAAAGCGGATCTGAATTCCACTACTGCCGGTCGGAGCTTCGCCGGGCAGTTGAGTGACATCCAGAATCGTTCCTCCGGACGCCATATGCGCGGGGCCGTAAGCGCCGTGAGTATGCTTGAGGGTGTTCTCAACCGCGTTCATCATGGCCGGCACGTCCTTCTTGAAGTCGGCGTAGAGCGACGCGTCCATTCCGCCGAACAGAGTCGCGGTCACGGTGGCACGGCCAAACCTGCCGTACTCGACGTTGTCAATAAACGCCGGCATCCAGCGGCTGCGAATGAATGCCTTGTGTACTTCGGTCTGATTCCTGGCAGCTCGGTGCATGGAGTCGTCGTCGAGCCAGATGTCGGAAATGTGAAACCGGGTAAACACACCGTCGGGCGTTGGTTTCCAGGTGATCCCGAGCATGGCGACCTGACTGTCAAGGCTTGTCTTTCCCTGCGCAGGCCAAATTCCTTCGGTGATCATGTCTTCGACCAGCAGCATCTCGCGGCCCCGCCAGATGCGCGTTGCTGCGTCGAACGGGAGAGATTCCGTGGAAGGCTTCTCGTCGCTTCCTTCACGGTGCTCGCGGGATGCCAGGATCATTCCGGCGCTGTTCTGCAGTTCAACTTCCTTCAGTTTCCAGACTAATCCATTTCGCAGGCAGAAGCTGGGTTCATCCTCCAGCAGCAGGACATGGTTTTCAGCGGGGGCAATGCCGGCCCCGCGATTATGATTGCCATCCTGGGATTTGTTGTCCACCGGCAGCACTGGCACCGCAGATGTTGTCGGATCCGGCGGAAGAAACGCATGAGCATGCATCACGGTTCCCAGCGGCACGTCACGAAGATCCGCTGGTGCTCCATGATAACGCACAATCCCATAAGGCAGCATCGCGAAGGGATGAGGGTCGTTTCTGAAGAACATGCCTGAGCCCTGCAACCGTATGCTGCCACGGCGGTTGGGATGATCAACGAAGACGAGTTCACCGCGATAGACGTGGGCCTTTTCGAGAGGAGGGAACTTTCCCGCCCGCGGCCGAAAGGGTTCGTCGGCTGCGATTGCGGTGGATAGTGAGAGGAGGAGTAAGAGCGAGGGCAGGAGATGTTGGCGCAGGGTGAGACGGAAAGCAGGAAGGAGATTAGGATTAAGAATAAGATTAAGATTAGGATGATGATTGATCATATTTTGCGATCTGGTGAGTTGGAGCGGATGAGCCCAATGAGCATTGAGACGATTTCGATCAATAGTGCTTTGCCATTTTCGGCGGTTTCAGAATTGATCTTCTTTTTGGCGAGCAGGACATCCAGGCAGGCGGCACATTCCAGGGCAGAACCGCGCGCTGTGTCGAAATACTTGCATCGATCTTTGGGTGTCGATTTTCCATTGCCCTCGGCGATATTCAAGGGGACTGAGGTTGAAGCTCGATCGAGTTGATCATAAACCGCAGTCGACTTCGGAACCGACTCGAGCAACTCCGCTGCCCAGACAGCGAACTTGATCGAATGCTGGTACACAGTCAGTTTCTCATGGTCAAACTGCTTCATCACATCCTCCCATCAACTGCCCCAATCATAATCCTAATCTTCTTCTTAATCTTGATCTTGATCCTGCTCGCCAACACTCTCCCATCAAATCTCAATCCCGTTATTACTATCCCCAAACCCGTCCGTCTCCACTCCCATCTTCTGAGCCATCAGAAGCAGCAGGTTACTCATGTGAGCATCAGGGTTTGCGGGGCGGCTGCAGAGAGAATAATGTTCGGACGGTTTGTCGAGCTGATAACCCTGGAAGTGGCCCTGATTGAAGTCGAGATGGCTGCCGTGTTTAAGACCGAGATCTGAGCCGCCGGCCAATACAAGTGGCAGATTGGCATTGCCGTGACTGTGTCCGTATGTCATGCCGCTTCCAAACAAGGCCATCGTGGAGCCCAGCAT
>CAIJTV010000127.1:0-12545 GCA_903823635.1 uncultured Planctomycetaceae bacterium | reverse complement strand
GCACAATCCACACTGGTCGGCGTTCCTGGTTTGGAAGTGCCCAGCCAACATTCGCCTGTTTGCATCTGCTCCTGAACAAGATTGGTCCAGAGGTCCTGCTGCAAACGAAGTGCATTGAGACACTGTCCGCAGTTTGCGTACCGAGAAGTGGTTTCAGGTCGTGGGCATTTCTACTCATTGCCTGCAAAACCCGATTTTTACGGGCCCGGAATGAGCCGACTGCTCTGAAAGGGGGACTGAGTTGTTCCGATCAGAACGCACAGCGGGAAAAAAATTCCCAGCAACAGAAAACGTTTCCGCTTTCGTTCTGTGGGCCTCAGTTCGTTTGTGGACCTTGCAGGTGCGTAACCTGTGCAAGCACTTTTTCCAGTTCCTGACGGCGGAAAGGCTTTTGCAGAAAGCCGTCAAAGGAGTCTTCGTAGACACCGTCTTCTGTGCTGGAAATGTAGCCGCTGCAAAGAATCGCCGGACTCTTGCAACCGGTCGCGCGGATGGCTGTCAATGTTTCACGTCCATTCATCCCAGCCATCGTATAGTCCACCAGGATGGTGGCAAAATCTGATCGTAGTTGGGTCAGGGCGACGGCCGCTTCTCCACTGGACGCTTCGACGACAGTCCAGCCGAGCAATTCCAGCATTTTTACGAGTGGCGTTCGAACAAGATCGTCGTCATCAACGACAAGAATCGTGTTCGATGGGGCAGTTTTCTGCGTGTTTAGTCCCGGTAAATTGGTTCGATCCATACCTGATTCTACCGACATCTTCCTGGGAAACAGGATCGCGAACCGAGTTCCCGCTCCGGGTTTGCTCCAGACACCCAGAGCAGCATTGTGGGACGAAGCGATGCCCTGAACACTCGACAATCCAAGGCCGTGTCCGGATTTCTTTGTCGTAAAGTAAGGATCAAAAATCTGAGCGACGACGTCTGGCCCCATGCCGTGCCCGGTGTCGGTCACACTCAGCGCGATATATTCTCCGGGGGTCGGAGATGAGATCCAGAAGTATTCCGAACTGCTGATGCGTCCGCTGACAAGTTGGTTGTCGACACGCACCTGAATATCGCCTTTTCCGCCGATAGCGTCTGCAGCATTTGTCACCAGATTCATCAATACTTGTTGAAGCTGCGTGGTGTTGCCGTAGACGAGAGCAGGTTCCAGACTGGCTTCGAAAGTAATAGTAACCCGATCAGGCAGTGTTGCTTTGATCAGGGGTGTCATTTCGCGAATCAGTCCACAGATATCAATGACCGATTTTTCTGCAGTGGATCGTCCGGTGTAGGCCAGCATCTGTCGACAGATGTCTGACGCCTGCTGAACTGCTCGGCAGATTTCTTCCGCGTGTGTCTTCGTTTCCTTCTCTCGTGACTTGATCGAGATCAATTCAGACACTCCGCTGATTGCACGGAGAGTATTGTTGAAATCGTGGGCAACACCAGCAGCCATAACTCCCAGGCTGGCCTTCTTTTGAGCCTGCAGCAGGCGAGCTTCGGAATCGCGACGCAGCTCTGTTTCCGTTTGTAGCTGGTGCAGCATCTCCTCCAGCTGGATCGCTTTCTGTTTTTCGCGATCGCGAGTCTCCTGCAGAGTCCCGAGCGTTCGTTCAACAGAAAACCGCACAACCATGGCAATGGACGGGGCGACAATCAGCAGCTGCACGATTTCGTTTGGGGTGACAAGACCGTCGCTCAGCTGCTTGACGATGAGCCACGCGCCCGCACCGATGACCGATACCACCAGAAGCGACGACGTTGCGCTGAACAGTAGCCCTGAAATCACAATCATGCAGGCTGAACCGGTGGACGTTTCCTTATTCGGAGTGAGCAGAATGCAGCACCACTGAATAAAGAAAACCGGCAGCAGGTATCCGGAAACGATCAGATCCAGTTGTCCCAGCGTTCGTGCTCTGGGGATTAAAAGATTTCGCGCTACGTAGAACAACACGGAAATCAGCGAGACAGTCACTCCAATCGTGACGTTGTGCGGGGCTGGGTAGAGAATCAATACCGCCAGCCCCGCCAACACAGCGGAAAGCGCGCCAAATTTCAATGCAATTTGGTTGTACAGATAGACCGGATGATTCCTCAGATCTTCCTGTTGCGGTTTTGCAATGGAGGAAGAATCTGGCGGACTCGGCTCCTGATCAGAGTTCCTCATCCGTCACACAGCCTTCAGAAGCAGACTTAACGCAACGAATGTACTTGGCCAGTGTTCCGCGAGTTGCCTTCAACGGCAGCGGGACGAAGGCCGCCTTGCGGCTGGCCAGTTCGGCAGCAGAAAGATCCACATTGATCTCATTCTTCTCTGCATCAACGGTGATCTGATCGCCGTCCTTCAGCAGAGCAATCGTTCCGCCAACCTGAGCTTCCGGTGTAATGTGCCCCACGATGAAACCGTGTGAGCCGCCGCTGAAACGTCCGTCGGTCAGCAGTGCAACATCAGTCCCGAGGCCAGCCCCCATGATCGCCGATGTCGGAGTCAGCATTTCCGGCATACCAGGTCCGCCCTTCGGACCTTCATAACGGATAACAACAACATCGCCTTTCAGGATCTTTCCATCTTCGAGACCCTTCAGCATCAGCTCTTCAGAGTCAAAGCATCGAGCTGTGCCTTTGAAGACCAGGCCTTCTTTACCAGTGATCTTCGCGACAGCGCCATCCGGGCAAACGTTGCCGCGCATGATTCGGATGTGACCACTCTCCTTGATCGGCTTCTCGATCGGCTGAACAATCGTCTGGCCTTCCTTCAGCCCGGGCAGATCCTTCAGATTCTCTGCCAGAGTTTTTCCAGTGACAGTCATGCAGCTTCCATCAATCAGTCCTTTTTCCAGCAGATACTTCAGTACCGCCGGAGTTCCACCGATCGTATGCAGGTCTTCCATCACGAACTTGCCGCTTGGCTTCAGGTCCGAGATGTAAGGAATGCGATCGCTGACGCTCTGGAAGTCATCGATTGTCAACGGAACATTCACTGCGCGAGCCATTGCGATGAGATGCAGAACGGCGTTGGTGGATCCACCCGTTGCCATAATCAGAACCATTGCATTTTCAAACGCCGCGCGAGTCATGATGTCGCTGGGCTTGATGTCCTTTTCCAAAAGATTCCGGATCGCAGCACCGGCGCGGAAGCATTCTTCCAGCTTGGCCGGGTCTTCGGCAGGAATTGATGAGCTGTAAGGAAGGGACATGCCCATCGCTTCAATGGCGGAAGCCATCGTGTTGGCTGTATACATTCCGCCGCACGCTCCAGCTCCTGGACAACTTCGACGGACAATCGCTGCGCGTTCTTCTTCAGTGATTTTCTTTCCGAGGTATTCTCCGTAAGACTGGAATGCAGAAACGATATCCAGCTTTTCGCCTTTCAGACCACAGCCTGGTTTGATGGTTCCGCCATAAACCATCAGCGCGGGGCGATTCAGACGACCCATCGCGATAATGCAGCCAGGCATGTTCTTGTCACAGCCAGGCAATGAGATGTTCGCGTCATACCACTGAGCGCACATGACGGTTTCGATAGAGTCTGCAATCAGGTCCCGGGACTGGAGAGAATAGGACATCCCGTCGGTGCCCATGGAGATCCCATCGCTGACGCCGATCGTATTGAATCGCATCCCGACCATACCGGCCGCCTGAACACCTTCATGGACCTTTGAAGCCAGATCCATCAGGTGCATGTTGCAGGGGTTGCCCTCGTACCACATGCTGCTGATACCGACCTGAGCCTTATTCATATCAGCCTGATCCATGCCGGTGGCATAAAGCATGGCCTGGGAGGCACCCTGAGAGGCGGGTTGAGTAATTCGGCTGCTGTGCTTGTTGATCTGTGTCATGGCGATTTTAACTGGTTTGACTGGATAAATTGGGCCGTGGGAGTCGTGAGGACAGAAATCGTTCAGAGTTCCTCAGGCAGCACGATAGCAGCCAACCAGCCCCGTCGCAAAGTCGCAGGAAAACAACCTGGCTATTTCCGGCAGCGGCGGAAATTTGACGGACAATTCCCAGATCGCGCGGTGGAAAGGGCATCACATTTTTGGCAAATTTGGGCTGTCACAGGCCCGAGGAAGCGGCAGATCGCCTTTGCGAAGCACGCTGAATCGCTTGCTGACGCTCTCCGTCGGTCCGCTCAAATACGACTCGCAATAAGCGTTCAGCAACTGGCGACAATTCCCGTCCGCGACGACGCATGACGACCTGGGCTGTCTCGATGGCCGATTCAAGTGACCAGTCCATCGTCAGTTCACCCCACATCACGCTGCAGAAGGATGGGATGTGTCTTGGCAGCAAACGTCCGCCGGGCAGGACCATCGTCATCACGCCGACTGAACTTCCCGTATTGAACATGCTGTCGAGCGAAATCTTGGAGTGATCTCCGATGAATGAACCGACTTTGGTGAAGCCTGAGTCCACGAGCTGCCCCAGCAGAGGAACCTTGACGCTGCTATAGTCATTCTTAAGGTCTGATGTGGACGACATTGCTCCGATGTTCACCCAGGGGCAAACATAACTATGGCCGAGGAATCCTTCGTGATACTTGTTCACATAGCTATGCAGGATCGATTCTTCGACTTCTCCTCCAACCCGGCACTGTTCCCCGATTGTCGTGCCGCCTCGAATCAGCGCCCGAAAGATCTGGGAACCGCGACCCACATGGCACGGACCCTCTATTCGAGTAAACGACTGGATTTGGACCTCACGATCAATCGACACCGGACCACGTCGAGCATCTATAACGACATACGGATCGATTGATGCCTGCGAAGAGATGTAGATGTCAGCAGCATCCCCCAGAATCTGTACATGGTCGAAATCAGGGCGATGAGAAATTCCTTCGTCGCAGAAGTCTCTGACCAGTTGTCTGGCGTTTTCGTTGATCAGATCCCACGGATAGCGAACAAACTGCCCGTTCGTGGGGACGATCCGCTGAGTTCCGGCATAGCGTTCCAGCGAGACTTCGGGATCGTTCTCGAAGATCTCTGCAAGCTCTTCACCGTCACCAAGAATCCACGCGGGATGTCCGTCGATGTAGCCAGCTCGATGATTCAAAAAGTCGAGTGCATTCAGCCGACGTTCCGGAAGCCAGCGGCCGTTGATCAGCAGGACCGGCCCTTTTCGAAGCCAGTCTCGATCATTCACTTTGATTTCCGGGTGCTCTTCTGCATAGGACTCTTCGAGCCACGATCGGATCCAGACGCCAAACTCCGCTGTCGGAAACCAACGCTGTAACCGGCGGCGAAGACAATCTCGCCCGCAGACCAGTTCAAACACTGGTCGAACCAGAGCCACCGGGCTCAGGTTCTCAGTCTGCAGATCTTCGTACAGCAAAATTCGCATAGGGAGCGGCAAACAAGAGAGATGCCTCAGCATGGCGAGGTCGTGTGATTTCCTGGGAGTATGGATTCCCCCCGTAGTTTGCCTTTCACACGAGGGTTCCGAAATGCCATTCGCGGATCTACGCGCCTTGCATGATCCCGGCGCGTTCGGCATTCCGAGCACTAGCAGCAGATGCCGCCTGGCTCGGAGAGGAATCGGCAGAATTAGCAGGGCAGCAGTGTTAGCAGCGCGTCGGAAAGGGTGTCTGGCACTTTGGATGCGGCGCTGAAGTACGGCGACCAGGAGTCGCCGGGAGAATTCCAGACACCCTTTTCAACACACACTCATCCGATCTCGTACGTCACAATTCCATGACGCTGAGCCCGGCTGATACGGTCTGTCGCGTAAAGCCCGGCCAGAACAAACTCAACACACGATGCCCTGACCGCAGAGTTTTCTGAAGCGTTCAGTTCAAAGGCTTTATCCCAGATCGGCGGGACTCGCTTAAGCAGCGTTTCATAGTGATCACTGGGAAGCATATCACCGACCTCAATCTTGACGCCTTTGGCGAAGATCTGAGAGATCGCTTCGAGCCCATGCTGCTCAACGTACTCCGCAAACACATTCTTCACTGCTTCAGCGATGACAGCATCCAGAACCTGACGCTCACTCATCTGATGACTGCTCATCAGATCGATCTCAAGCTTTCCAAGCGATGACGAGTACAGATGCCCGAGATCACTGATTCGTGGTACCGCTGGCTTCTCACCCAGCACAGCTCCTCTGCGACGAGCACTGGCGATCATCGTCTGATAGTTTGCAATACTGAACCGCGCGCTGACGCCGGACGTCTGATCGATGTAACGGCTCTTTCTCGCGCTCCGGCTGATCTCTTCGATAATCTGTTTCATGAAGTAGGGCACAACGACAGGGTAGTCGCCATCGAGTGGAACGTCACATTCCTGCTCCATGATCTGGATCCCGGCGTCACGATCATGAGGATAATGAGTCTGAATCAGGCTGCCGATGCGGTCCTTCAACTGTGGAATCACTTTTCCGCTGCGGTTATAAGTCGCCGGATTTGCAGAGAACAGAATCATGACATCCAGATCAAACTGAATGGGGTAACCGCGAATCTGCACATCCCGTTCTTCAAGGATATTGAACAAGCCGACCTGCACAAGTTCATCCAGTTCGGGTAGCTCGTTCATAGCGAAGAGCCCTCGATGCATCCTGGGAATCAGCCCGAAATGCAGAGCCTCTTCTGCCGACATACTGGTTCCTCCCGCCAGTCGAGCGGGGTCGATTTCTCCGACGATGTCGGCGAACTTTGTTCCCGGTGCGAGTCGTTCGGCGTATCGCTCGTCACGAGACCACCACGCGATCGGGATCTGGTCCGGAGAGTTTTCGGCGATGCAACGTTTGCCTTGTGAAGTGATGGGCTTATAAGGATCCTCGTGAACCGGGCAGCCAGGCAGATCAAGATACGGGATCGCGTCATCAAGAAAACGAGGCAGGGCACGCATCATGCGGCTCTTGCCCTGACCCTTTTCGCCAAGAAATAGAATGTCGTGTCCCGCCAGCAGCGCAAGGCTGATTTCGGGGATGACTGTGTTCTCGTAGCCCAGAATTCCAGGGAATAGATCTGTGCCTGTTGCCAGCAGCTTAAGGAAGTTGTCGCGGACTTCCGCTTTTACGGATCTGGAACGCCAGCCACTGGCCTGAAGTTCTGCCAGTGTTGCGGGGCGATTATGTGTTGCGGAGTTGGCCGGCTGAGACATCGAGGACCTGTTCCTGACGAAGAATCGGTTCTGCAGGGTTAACGGAGTGAGACATTATTGACTGCCGCAGCCCGGTGAACAGTCAGGTCGTCAAAAATAGTGTCGTCGTCGTTCGTAAAAGCAAGTTTTCAAGCCCAGGTGGAGGCTGAAACTTCTGGCGTAAATGCACCATTAAGCAACGAAAACGCGGATTCTTCAGCGCTCAACGTGGTCGATCTGAAATTGTGGGCCAAAGGACCGCTTTCAGCCAGGTGCAAGCGGCGAGCAATGTCCATAAGACAACAGGAATCAACATCGCGAGTCCTGCGAGGCTCATGAGCGACTCCGTGCGGCCATAATGCATTTCGTTGTATAGACGTGTTACGACAGGTTCGAGCTGCACGGGTCTGAGAATTGATGCCGTTGTGACATCCCAGAAACACCACTGCGCAATCACCAGCCCGCACAGCAGCCATGGGAAGGTCGTCATTCTCCAGAAGATCCTGGACGCTCGCCGGCGAATTTCCGGGTGCGGAGAACTCATCAACAGCGAAGCGGAATGCAATGACGATCGTTCCGTCATCTGATTCATCATCGCGACAAGTGCAAAGGATCTGGGGAGAATCGCCATGGACTGCCCCAGTAACATGGGCAGCCAGGTATCGTAAAGAGGCCGCAGCAGACTGTGCTGAAAAGCGGCCAACAGAAGCAGGCTAAGCACCAGCGAGCCGATCAATCCGGGTAGAAGCAACAGCAGGAACAGTTGTTGATGCACAGGTTGAGGAGATTGATTTGGACCATGAGGTTTTGATGTCGCCTGCATTATCCCGGCCAGGTTAATCGCCAGTGCGGCTGCAGCGACAGCAAAACCCGCCGAGGTCAGAATTTGCTCTGCCGCCATTTGAAACATATCCGGGTTGCTCAGCAAGGCCCGCAATCCGCTCAAAGCGCTGAATAGATTTATGGAAAGTGGCCAGAGGAGAAACAACCCAATCCCAGGCAATAGACAGAACAAACTCAGCAGCCGATTCGGCTGGTTTCTGGAAGAATTCGGATGCGATGTAAAAGACGAGACCGCCGCTTTTGGTGCATGTCGCAGCAGCATCCATAAAGCTGGCGACAGCAGGATCAGTTCGATGAAAAGTGGACCAAGAATCATTCTGACCGAGTCACTCAGTGGCTGGCGATCGGCGTGGGCATCAAACAACCAAACGGACCATGTGACAGGGTATCGATCGATCTGCATCAGCGCAGCTGTTTCAAATTCCTGAAACGAGGTCAATGCCATGATGCTCCATGCGATCAAACTGGATCTCCAGCGGCCGGTCAGCCGCAGCATCAGCCATCCCTGCCTCCATTGCATCATCGTGGGCGAACAGGATTGTCGGGAGGAGTTCGACGGTCTCAAAGAGTCCCATGCGTGCAGAGACTCCTGGCTGACCGACGATCGAGTCACCATCTGTCTGACGGCAACTCCAAAGGCCGTCGATCGCGCCACGAGCAGCAGCAGATACAGGAACTCTGTGGAGAAAGCGGCGAGCAGGCGTGGTGTCCCCTGACTCAGTTGCGTGGCTGTCAGACGGTAGTTAAATCCAATCAGCAGTTCTGGCACGAAGAACGGAAGAACAGCGAAGAACATCCAGAGCCGGCGTGAGCGAGTGGTTGTGGAGTACTCTATTTGTTTGGTCAGGGCCGCAACGGGCACGAGGGATATGCTGGCCACAAACACGCAGCGAATGAGAGACCAAAGCAACGATTCGGTAAGTGTCATGCCCTGGAATTCACTTTCCGGAATACTCCTGAGACAACCAGTTCAGTACTTCCTGATCATGTTGTGCTGCACCGTCAAGAGAAACTCCATCGGCCGCCCACTTCAGTAAAGGCTGAAGATCAGCAGGCAATAGAGTTTCGTTGACAGGCCCCAAGGGGATTTGCCTTGAGGCCGAATTGGCCAGCATGATCTCGACTTCTTCGGAGATCAGATAGCGAATAAATTTGTCTGCCAATTCCGGATTTGGGCAGCCTCGAATTTTAGCAACGCTGTTTGGCAGGCAGATCGTTTTCCCCGATTTTAGTCGCACAGGGAGCATTTTGACCGGCTTGCCCTGATCCATGGCGATGAACACATCATCAGAATCAGTGAATCCAAACAGACAGGCTCCTTCCGCGACGAGATCTTTGACGGCCCCGTTTCCGCGAGCCTCGCGGATGCCTCGATCACGCAGAGAGCGGTGCCACGATTTGAGTTCCTCGAATCCCCACTCATCACAGAGAACGGCGTAATGTGAGAGCGTAGTTCCGAAGAGCGGAACCGCAATCGCAACCTGTGAGAGTGAATCTGCTTTCATCGCGCTTTCGACAGCATCCTCTCTGGCCGACATCAGGCTCGTGTTGACGATGTAGACGCGCAGCCGCGCGGCAAAGCCTGCCCACTGATTGTCCGGATCCCTGAACTGTTGTGGAATCCTTGCAAAGAGAGACGCATCACAAGGTTCAAGAACACTCTCATTCTTCAGTCGAATGGTACCCAGTGTCTGATTGTTCCAGAAGACATCACATCGAGGCCGATCTTTCTCAGCGATCAACAGATTTGTGAGCCCCAGAGACTTATTGGCCTCTTCGTCATAACGAACCTGGACGCGAATCCCGGTCCGTTGTTCGAAGTTGCGAATGATGGAATCCGCAAAGATTGAATCATGAGCGCAGTAAACGACAAGCGTCCCGGACTTATCACTTTGTGAATTCAGAAACAGAGGTAAGACCACTGCTACTAACAGGATGGCAGTGAGAACGGGAAGGCGGCTTGATTTGTATGCCATGAAGATTGCTGGCCTCGGAACACAGTCCAGTCCCTGGCGATTGCGTCGCACACGATCTATTTCCGATCGAGGCGTCCCGGGAGTCTTGTGGCCGCGTGGCCCGAGCCGGACCGTCGCTGAGTTGGGAATCGTTGCTCACAGGACGGACCTGTGAGTAACGTGCAAAATTCAGAATTCCATTACTTTGCTGGAGCTGGCTCCTCAGCCGCAGCGCTTGACGGTGCTGGAGCGTCGCCTGCCGGAGTTTCACTCGCAGGGGCGTCAGCCGGTACGTTGTTTTCAGCAGGGGCAGGGGTTTCAGCGGGCGAAGGGGAATCGGACGACACAGGCTCGTCTTCCATTGGAGGTCTTTCACTCTTTCCACCTCCGGTATCTGGTCCGCCGCTCATTCCCATTCCCATTCCCATTCCCATCCCTGGACCTCCCATCATGCCAGAAGCTTCAACTCCTGAGTCGGCAGTCCCGTCAATCGATGGATCAGATTTGGCGATGCTGTCTGTTTCGTCGGAAGCGAAGAACGCCATTGCCATGGGCTTTTCTTCGTTGGTGGCGACAATGGTGAGCTTCGGATTGGTCTGTCCCATCAGAGGTCTGAGAAAGCTGTACCACTCATAGTGGTAGTAAGTATCAGGACCATGATTTTCAATGGTTTCTTTAGGTGCCAGTGAGATCATTCCGCGAGCATCTTCAAGCGAAAGATCGGTGAACTCTCCATCGTTTGATTTTGCGGCCAGTGATTTTCCGGACATCATTTGCCCAAATCCCGCGCGGAGTTCAATGGCGCACACGACGCCCACAACCAGTAAGAGAATCAGCGAAGCAACGGTGCGAGCGGGCGAAACTTTGGGGCTCTTCGCCGACTTTGGTTTTACGTCAGCCATGAAAATCTCCCGGAATAAACGAATTGAACAAGAAAGACAGACAATTCCCCACAATACTCATCGTCTGGACGGTTGTCACCCGTACATGGCGGATAGCGATCACGGAATCTCTGCATTTATTCCTGTGTAAAGGCGGCGTTCTGGCCAGCAGTCTGATCAAAGTGGAGATCCCGGTCATTGCAAACGATCACCTGGATTCAATGCCGCGTCTTTGATAGCCTGAATCGTGTAAAACTCAGACCACCTGAATTCAAGGAGAGATGATATGGGATTGCTTCAAGCGGGCATCCGTCACGTCTGTCGTCTGCTGATGGCTGCGGCAGTCCTCGATGTTGATGCTCAGCAGGGGTATGCTCAGCCTGCCAGCATCCGATTGAAACCACCCGTCGCAAACGATGACAATCCACTCAGGACGGCTTTTGTTGATCGTGACGTTGACGCCAGCGGAGGGCTCAGTGAAGCCGAATACGTAGCCGATTCACAGCCCGACCTTGTGAGGCGGAAGCGAGATTTCATGGTGTTTGATTTCGACGCAGACCAGCAGTTGTCCCTGGATGAGTTTCTGACAATTCCGATGGGCCAAAGCGAAAACCATCGAGGTGTCATCAATGATCCTGTCATTCGCATTGCCGAGTCGAGACTGACCGGGATGCTCGAGCGGTGGGGCCAGTGGGACAAGAACTCAGATACGACGTTGGATCGAGACGAGTTCACGGCAGGGCGAATTGCTGCAGATATCCCGGGGCTTCAGAATGCGGACTTCGGTATGTGGGATCAGGATCGAGACGCAAAAATCTCCCCGGACGAAGTCGCTCGAACATTGGAAATGGCTTATGGCATTCGCACGCCAGCAGGTGATCTGCTTCGAAACAACGCCGGGCGAGTTGTCGACTGGGTCACATTTCGTGGTCTCAAAGTCGACGGAAATGGAATGGTCAGCAAGGCGGATTATTTTGAAGCACTCGGTGGTGCGGAGAATAAAGAAGGCTGGTTCGGTTCAATCGATAAGAACCTCGACGGTCAATTCGACTTTGCCGAATTCGCTCAGGGAGACCACCGTACGGATCCTGTTCAGACGTTCCTGAACCTTGATACAGATCTGAATGGTGTATTGTCCCGCGCGGAGATTGATGCGCTGCCTTCAGACTGGAAGAAGATGGCCTCGTTTGCGTTCACCGGATTCGATGACAATCACGACGGCGCGATTTCGCTTTCCGAGTATCAGTTGATGCCTCATTGCAATCTTCTGGCATCATGGATGAGTGCAGTGGATACCAATGATGATGGTCTGTTGCTGCAGTTTCGGTTGCTGCCGGGAATTCCGCTGGCCGCTCTTTCGGCAGAGTATTTCCAGCGTCTGGACGTTGATCACGACAAAGCGTTGTCTCTCAATGAGTTTTCCTTTGTGACGAATTATCGCCCGCCGGCCGAGATTCGAATTCAGTATGTTGACGGACGCCGAAAGGCCATTACTTTCCCGGGCTACGGATTCGTTTGTTCCCCGGAAATTTCACCCGATAACAAATGGGTCGCTGTCGATGGCTGGGAGCGAAATCAGTCTTATCGCGATGCGCATGCTTTGGTGGCCAGTCTTGAAACAGATGAGATCCGAGATCTAGGGATCGGCTGTATGCCCAATTGGTCTGCGGACGGAAAACACATCGCGTATTGCCGATACGGCGAAGGCGTCTTCATTCGCAGTTTCGAGGAAGGTTCGGATGAAGAAGAACGACAGAACAAGAAAGCCGCCGATGCCACTGTTGTTCCGCCAGTTCCACCCG
>CAIJTV010000126.1:0-4437 GCA_903823635.1 uncultured Planctomycetaceae bacterium | reverse complement strand
TCGTTGACGGGCATGTTGACATTGTAAACAATGTGTCGTTAGACAGGGTTAGGGAGCTCATATGTATTTAACAGCCAACGGAACGCCATGACGTGATAACAAAGCAATGCACACCGAGTTGCCGATGGGCTGCGCACACATTGGAAAATCAGTCACGGCAACCGGCTGATCTTGGTCGTTCGTCAGCAGAAAACACATGACTCGCTGGCACATCTCACACGCTGACATTCTAGACGTCGATGCGGACGGGTTGATCTGCTCAGCAAATCCAAGTCTTAACCTTTCCGGTGGCGTCGGCGGCGCGTTCCTGCTTCGGTACGGCAGCGAGATGCAGGACTTTCTGCACGACTATTTGCGATCAAGCAACCAGCGCGTTCTCAAACCCGGAACCGCGATTGTCGCGCCGTCGTTCGGTTCTCGCTTCACGGCAATCGCTCACGCGGTTGCGATCGATGTGTTCTATGATACCAATGCCGACTTAATCCGTGCCACATACGACTCTGCCATCAATCAACTTGCTGCAGCGTCCTGCAGAACGATTGCGGCCGCATGCATTGCTTGTGGGTACGGGCGATGCTCAACGCAGATGTTCCTCCGGGCAATAACTCCCTTGATTGCGAATTCTTTCAATGGAATCGATACTATCACGTTAGCGACCACCAATACTGAACTGGCAAATGACATTGCTGAGTTCATCTCCAGACAGAAAAGCTGACGAACAAAGCGACGAACGCCGAGTTGCGGGCCGTGCGGAATTGGTATGGAACGTCACTCGCCGCAACCGGGTGATCGCAGTCGTTAGGCACGACGAGCAACTCCTGTTGCTTAGGCAATACAACCAATAACGTGAGGTCGAAGTGATCGATAATCCTTACGAGGCACCGAAAGAACTGCCGCATGAAAACGTTGTGCCTCAAACCGTTCGGCGACTTGCTGCAATAGGGTTCCTCTCCGGCTCTGTCGGTTTTGTCGTAATCTATATGTCCATTCTTTTGCAGCTCATTCCTCGTCACCTCCCGATACCAGTGTGGCCAGCAATTCTTGTCCCGCTTGTCCTGTCCATCTTATCCGCGATCCGCACTCGAAGTCTTTTTATTGCACCTCTGGCTTGCGTGTGTGGTGTCAGCTCCGGAAGTCTGATGTTCGCTGCAGTTCGGGGCTGGGATTTGGCTGAAGCCCATATTGTGATCCCCTTTTCAGTATTGTTATCAGCTCCGTCGTTCCTCATCGCCAACTATTCGCCGCGAAGTCCGATCGCTCCAACCAGCTCCCTTTCGTCAGACAGCCATAATCATGGTTCTTAGTCGCCAGCGTCATTGCAACAGAGACACTTGCGTGACGATAAAATGCACGGAGCTGCGGTGGTGCGTTGTTTACACTTTCCAAAGTCACTCGCCCCAACCCGGTGATTTTGACGTTACACAGTTAAACAAATCACATTTGCTGCCATCCCCACAACTTCCCTCTGCAAGATTCCCAGGTACTTCGTATGATGCCAGCCCCCAAAGCTTTCGTAACGGATGAGTGCCCTTTCCCGGTTGTGCAGATTCCTGCCTACATGACGTGGATTTGGTCAACGCTGACGTTGCTATGTGTTCTGCCACTTTTTGTGACTGTTCCGTTCTACATTCCAATGCTGCATTTGTGCCTGATCCTGATCACGGTCGCCGTTCTTATACGAACGATCTATGCAGGGCGACATCGGATCCTCTATGTGCTCCGGAATGGCTCTCGTAAAAGCGGTATCCGGATTCAGTGGCCCGATGAGCCGAAGGATTTCAGAACTCCATAGGCTTCCCCTTGCGTGCCTGATTTGTCCTCACACTCCAACCAGCTTACAGTGCAGCAAGGCACTCGGCATGGACTGCTGTAGATCGATCCGTGCGGCCGTGTAGCAATGCAATGCACACCGCGTTGGCGATGACGGGTTTTGAAATGGAAGCTCGCTCGCGGCAACCGGGTTAGCCTGTCGTCAGCCGGACAGACAATTTCCCACCCTTACACAAACAGGCTACCTGTCGAACATACGTGAAGCATGCCAGACCGCCCCGACGTATCCAACATTGTGCGACGGATCACCAGTACCGGAGGTGGTACCGGGCCGATCCGGAGAAACAACATCCCGCGAACGGACAAGCAGCAGTCGCGAGCCCGCCGAATGGCGTCAGTTTTCCGCGGGGTAACACTGTTTTTTGGCACGACTGGCCTTATTGTGTTCGCTGTCTCTCTAAGTCTCGCCCGGATCGAACTCCTATTCTTGGCTGTCGCCTTGTTTGCACTCCCGTGGGCGCGAGTTGGTTTTCGCACAATCCGGGGCGATGATTGATTCATCTTCAATGCAGGTGGTTTGCATCCTTTCACTTGTCAATTGATTCCGTATCGATTGTTCTCGCTAAGTCAACAACATTGCAGTTGCTCCTCTCGTCCACCTCGTTTTACATTGCGTCGCAACTCAGAGAATCAAAGCATTCAGTCGTGTTGGCTAACAATTCAATGCAAACCGAGTTGGCGGCGGTGTCGAATTCACTTTACCAGGTCACTTGCGGCAACCGGCTGGTAGCGCACGTGTGAGGCTGTTCCTTGTATTGTCGACTCTCGTAACTTTTGTCGCGATCGAGTTCATGTGGTTCTCGGTCGCTTCAGAAGGGAGGCTGTCGATGATTCGTGATCTTCCTGAAAACGTGATGTCAGGGCGTGGCCCTGGGGGTGGGGTCTCCGTTCTTTTTCGCACCGATAACACAATCTCAAACTGTCGCCGCTCATTCCGTTGAATTGCCATCTGGTCCATTTTCCACAAAGTCAAAGCGATGGCTCGTTGCGTCAATCTTAAATGTCCCTCCAAATGGGGACGATCTGTGGCACAAATTTTCATGACGGTGGCACAAGCGGTGGCACGTTTTACTCCTGCGATTAGGCTGAAAACGCTGCAGAAACGACGTGAGTGCCAATGAAAAAAGGACTTGCGACAAGTCGCAAGTCCTTTCAAATTTGGAGGCGGGGGGAATTGAACCCCCGTCCTGTTGTCCCACAACCAAAGCCTCTACGTGCGTAGTTCGTTGATTAAGTCGTGCGGGAGAGGTTCAGCGAACAAGACCATCCCGCACCAGTCCATCACAAATCTCGCATCAGCCGTAACGGACGGTTGAACTGATGCCAGCCCAAATTTGCAACTGACGGTCGGCTCCTTAGGCGGGGATCCTTAGGTCAGCGTAGCTTATCTCTAAGCTGCGAGAGAGAACTGCGGTTTTGCAGTTATTGGTGATCGGCTTTTTACGAGGCCAGCTGATCAACCTCGGCACGCCACCCTGATTGACGAAAACCCAGTCAAATCCGATCGCCCCCGGTTTTCGCCGGTCATTCCGGCATTCACTATCATTCGGCATTCTATCCATCTCTCTGCAGGAATGAATAGGAGGTGTTGAGAATTCAGCCGACGATGGCGATTTTACGCACTTTCACAGCATCGTTTTGGTCGATTCGAGCTGCATTCGCTTCAAATACCGATGACACATGGTCATGAAGAGTCGGATCGGACATTCGCGCGAGTCATTCAGCTTCGCCATTCCGCGATTGGAAGCCTCGCTTTCCGGAGCGGAATGACTCTCCGCTTGCGGGTTCAGGATTTAGTCGTCATTGTGAGCCGTAGATGTATTTGTGGCGCTCAAGGGGATTCTTTGTGTATGAATGTTCGGGGACTGTTCATCATTGTTGTATTACTCTTCACCGGCAACGTGGTGGGGTTTTCTGATGAACCGAAGTCCTCAGGCCTCGTTACTCAACTTGTGATCAAGGGATCCGGTGGGCCGCTCGAAGTCTCCGGCCAAGTCCTTGTTGAGGCTCAGGATGGCGGGGTGTTGCTGGAGGAACGCAATGGTCGAATTCGACAATTGACTCCCGCGGTGATTGAGTCAAAGACGCCTTCGGATGTGCCGTTTTCGGCAATGACGAATGATGAACTGGGGAATGATCTGCTGTCGCAGGTTCAGGCGGGTTTTGAGATCCATCAGACGGATCATTACGTCATCTGCTCGAACTCAGCCGAGGAGTATTCTGAGTTTGTCGGCAAGCTGCTGGAGAAAGTCTTCGACCAGTATTTCGAGTTTATGGACGAACAGGAAATCGTCGTTCGTCAACCGGCAGCAAAGTTGCCGGTGATCATTCTGCAGTCAGACGCTGAGTTCAAAGAATTCGCCGCAGCTCAGCACCCGGAGACATCGTTTGAGGATACTCCGGGGTATTACTCGCTGCGTGACAACCAGATGCTGTTGATGGATCTTACCCGCGACCGCAGTCTGCGTTCTTCAACAGCCATACGAAAACGCTTGTCTGATCAGCCGTTGCAGGTGGCCACAATGGTCCATGAAGCGGTTCATCAACTGGCCTTCAATACGGGGCTGCAAATCCGGATGGCTGATAATCCCTTCTGGCTGTCGGAAG
>CAIJTV010000125.1:0-2055 GCA_903823635.1 uncultured Planctomycetaceae bacterium | reverse complement strand
CATTCACAAGCTGAAAGTGAATCTCTCGCCCCGTTCGCCAATACGGTGAGCGCCCTGGATCGCAAGTACCCCGCACTCGGAATTGCCGTTTGGCAACTTCGAATCGGCCACCGCCCTGTCCTGGGGACACCCATTCTCGATGCGGACGGTGACCTGCTGGGCATTACCATCACCGGTGCTCAGGATCTGCTGCTGGCAATTCCAGTGGCAGAGTTAAAGACCATGTTTCCGAAATCACTCGTGTTGTTGAAAGACGCTGAGAAGGCGACCGAGTCCACAATTGATCGCTAAACAGGCGAAGAAATCTTCGCCACCGACTTTACGTCGGTGGTTTATAGGCTTTTGCACTACCGATGTCGCCGCCGAGAATCACTATCGAAGAAGTAGTGCAGAAGCCTTGATCCACCGGGGTAAACCCGGTGGCGAAAATGCACTTCGCCTGTTTGCAGGCGACTGCCTGAGTTCGCACCGGCTATTCCATATGCCTATCATCAAGCAACTCTTCCAGTTGCCGCAGGGAGCGAGTCAGCATGACTCGAATCGCGCCGTCGGATTTGCCGAGCTTGTCGGCGATTTCTTTGGACGGCAGATTCTCCACATAACGCATACGCAGGGCGTCCTGTTGTTCCTGTGTGAGTTGCTGCATGGCGATCATCAATCGTTCTTCGCGACGATTGCGAGCAAACGCCTGGCTGGCGGAGGTGATGCTGGCGATGAGCAGATCAATCAGGCCGGGGCTGGAGTCCGTTGCTCCACTGAGCGGCACGCCTTTGTCGGCTGCTCGCTTTTGAGCCGCATGATGGCGATGAGCATCCACGATCTTGCGTTCGAGCACTTGATGAACCCACGGCATCGGATCCAGAGCTTTGCAGTCGATCTCTGTGAAAGTTTTCAGGCAATAGGTAACCGCTTCCTGCACAACATCATCTGGTTCGACGCTGCGTTTCAGCAGATCACTCATCTTGCGAGAAGCGGTGGCCAGCAACTGTCCGCGATATCGCTCCATCAGTTCTGCCAGAGCATTCTGATCACCGGTGCGAATCCTGCGAATCAGATTATCGTCTTCAGTAGCCATGGAGTTTCATCAGCCTGTTGAGCATCAATGCGTGACAATGCGAGCCCGTAGGCTACTCATCGGCCGGGTGAACAACAACAGTGCGTGAGCTTTGGTCTTTTTGTAATTCGGCCCAACGGGCCATTAACATGTCAGCCCGGGGCAACGCCCCGGGGAATGAGATGCACGCGAATGATTGAGCCCTGAAAGGGCGGAACAAATGGTGTTTATGATCTCAATCGTGCGTCTATCATGAATTTGTGCCGCCCCGTTGGGGCTTTGGATTCGACGTAAAACGTTTTCCTGGGGCGTTGCCCCAGGCTGAGTTGTGGTTGCCCCATTCGGGGCGGAATCGCGGGTTGGGATGGAACCAACACGCTGTAACGCCCGGCGGCTGATACTGCTCAGCTCTTGCGTATTTTCTTCAGGCTATCAACCGTTTTGCGAGTTGCGATGGACAGCAACGTGTCATCATCCTCCTCTGTCGCCTTGTGGAATGATTGCAGGACCGGCAGAGGGTCAAAGGCCTGCCACGCTGGCAAGGCTGACATAAATGTTGTCAGCAGTGAGCCGCCGCGAAGAATCCAGATCACATAACCCACAGATAACGAGGTTGTGACAACGGCGGCACTGCCAACAGCAACCTTGCCAGCCAACTCCTCGCGTTCCGAAATTGTCGGTTCGTCAACTCGCTGAATCAGTCGATCAATCGTAAAGAGATTGAGAGATACCAGCGCATTGTGCACACCGGTATCCATCATCATACCGCCAAAGACAGCCGCCTGAGCGAATTCGCTGGTTACCGACTTAATGCGTTCGCTGCGAGTATTCACAAAGAAGTCGCTCACAAAGACTGACGCGATGAGTTCGCCGGTAATCGCGACGTTTTCGTTATTGGACGCTGAAGGACCGCTTTCTGTAATTGGCTCAGCGACGGGAGCCGTTGGTGTTGCCGCTTTGTCGGAGCGATCCGCGGGTACTGCTGGTGCCGCGAAAAACTG
>CAIJTV010000124.1:0-1530 GCA_903823635.1 uncultured Planctomycetaceae bacterium | reverse complement strand
GCTCGGGAAGCGGAACCAAAGTCGCCGGGTGTTCATGACGCAGAATCGGCTTGGAGATCACGCCTTTGCAGGATGGGCACTCGCATTGTTCTGCGACATCTTCGTGGGCCAAAAATCTTGCGGAGTCAATTCGCAATTCAACGAAGTGTCCCAGGTTGACCTGTCGCTTGATGACCTGAGGAGGTATCCGGAAGTGCTCTGGATTCTCCCGATGCTTGAGTTCTCCATCGACCAACTGATAGTCATTGGGGAACCGCTGGTCCCGAAGTTGCGAGGCTAAGTCGCACATTTATGTCGTCACTTCCGGCGGTCGATTGAGAATCGCGGCCACTACTTTGCCCGCCTGTCCATCCAGCAAGCTGCCTGTCCCGTTGGCTCGACGGAACGACAACTGTTCCTGATTGAGTCCGAACAGATACATCAGCGTCGCATGGTAGTCGTAATGATTCACGACGTCCGTGACAGCTTTATGACCTATGTCATCCGTTGTTCCATGGATGCATCCGCCTTTGATCCCGCCGCCAGCCAGCCACATACTGAAGCCATAGGTGTTGTGATCGCGGCCGATATTCTGTTCGTTCTGGACCACCGGCAAGCGACCCATTTCTCCGCCCCAGTGAACCACCGTTGAATCCAGCATCCCGCGCTCTTTCAGATCCTTAATCAACGCCGCGGCCGGCTTATCGGTGCGCTGACATACGGCTGGCAGAGCGGTCAGGATGCCACCATGATGATCCCAGGTCTGATTGCCTGTATGCAACTGCACAAATCGAACACCGCGTTCGACCAGTCGACGAGCGATCAGGCAGCGGCTTCCATATTCCTGAGTCTTTGGGTCATCGATCCCGTACAGCTTCTGAGTCGCCTCAGTCTCCTGAGAAATATCCATCGCTTCTTTGGCCGCGATTTGCATCCCGGCCGCCAATTCATAACTCTGCATTCTCGCCGACAGATCATGCTCACCCGGATGCCGTGCGAGATGTTCTTCGTTGAGCCGACGCAGATAGCGCAGCATCTTTTCCTGACTGGCTCCCTTGAGAGAGGGCGGAGGATCAAGATTCAGAATTCGAGGTTCCTGCGAGCGAACGACTGTTCCCTGATAGACCGAAGGCAGCCAGCCGTTCTGCCAGTTCTCTACGCCTAATACTGGCAACCCCGACGGATCAGTCAACACCATGAACGCGGGCAGGTTCACACAATCGCTGCCCATGCCATACGTCATCCAGGAACCCAATGAAGGACGCCCGGAAAGTTGACGGCCTGTGTTCAGGGCATTGATGGATTCGCCATGGTTATTGACACCTGTGTGCATCGAACGAATCAGGCAGATATCGTCAGCGACGGAGCCAAGATGAGTCACAAGCTCACTGAGATCCATCCCGCACTGACCGTACTTGCGAAATCGCCACGGGCAACCGAACAACTTGCTGCTGGCTTCACCCGCGTTGTCATACTTGATGTCGCCGGTATAAGTTTTCATGTGCAGCCGGTTGAGTTCCGGCTTGGGATCGAACATATCGATATGACTCG
>CAIJTV010000123.1:0-6070 GCA_903823635.1 uncultured Planctomycetaceae bacterium | reverse complement strand
TGGTTCGCATCGATCTGGGGTCAATGCGATTTGATGTCATTCGATTAATGTAGCGGCGCTGTCATCCCTGCCGTCTCTATCCCACGAATCGCTATCCAGCGAAATCACTGCGGTGGGTTATCCAATGGTGTCTGGCTTTGGATTGTGGAGTGCAGACTTACCGCTCGGAGGACAGATCGGTCTACGTCGAATCTCATCGTCTTTCATTCAGAACGGCGTCAAACTCAACAGCCTTCTCGGTGCGACCGGTGATGCGGCAGAGTTGGGCCATGGTGGAGGCGAAACGATGGTCCGGGCGAAACTGGTCGTCCAGCGGCAGAAGATTCTGATACGCCAGCTCGAACTCACGACCGTACATTAACAATTCAGCCTGCAGAAGATGACACTCCAGATCGCGTGGCGCGGCCAGAAGGAGTTCACGAACGGATCGAAGAGCAGTCTCTGAATCGCCGCGGTCTCGCAGAATCTCCGCCTGAATGCGGCGAACTGGAAGGAAGTCGGGTTGCCGTTCCAGGCACCACTGCACATGCTGATGGGCCTCATCCAGCATCCCGCAAAAACGCAGCGCGAAAGCCAGATTGGCGTGGGCTTCGAAATGATCGGGATCCAGTTGCAGAATAGTCGCCAGCGGCTCCAGCATTTCATCCGTGCGATGCAAACGAAACAGGAGTTCTGATTGAAGCAGAGAAACTGCTATGTGGTCTGATTGATTCGAATCAGCGGATGTCCCTGTTGTCTTCAACATGATCGCCGCCGCGTTCTCCGCATGTTGAAGGGCTGTTTCGAAGTCACCCTGTTCCGCCGCGCGTCGTGCTTTGGATTGCTCCCACAAGTCTTCTCGCAGCTCAGCGGGATTAGAGGCAGTTCGGGCTGACGGCCTTTGGAACACTCGCCAAACGACAACACCGGTGATTGCGATCAGAATCACCAGAACCAGGCAGACAGAAATCGTCCGCACGAACACAGCGTGACTTTTGTCACCGGAGGGATGATCAGGCGGCGTCATGGTGCGACTCGCATCACTGGCAGCAATTTTGCGTCGCGGCCCTCGACAATGATCATCCGCGTTCCGGGTGACACCCCGGTAACAGTCTGCAGAGCACCGCTCGGCCATTGAATTCGAACGGATACCGCCTGTGAGATTTCTCCAAGACCGATCACCAGAGTCGTATCATTGCACGAAAGATAGCTGGAGCTGCCTTCACGACACCGCACAAGGGTTTGATCCGGCAGCACGACTTCGACTCGTGCCCCGATGCCGTCACGATTTCCACTTCGCCCTTTTAGGAGCAGCGAAATGGATTGATTCTGTGAGTCCCCCGAGTTCTGCAGCAACGCTGTCGGACCATTGAGATCCTGAACGACAATGTCCGAGAAGCCATCCAGATTAAAGTCGCCGGTTGCGCATCCGCGTCCAACGATTTCCTTCTGAAACCAGGCACCGGCTCCAGCCGAGGCTTCTCGAAATCGGACTCCCTGAGAGTTCATGAAGAGCTGACTTCGTTGCCGGAACGGAATCTTCAGTCCAAGTTCGTTCAACCGATCTGACAGATGCCCGTTGGCAACGAAGGCGTCCAGCCAGGTATCGTTATTGAAGTCGGTCAGCAGAGTTCCAAACGCCAGCCGAGTGCGACTTGGTGCGGCCAGTCCGTATTCGGCAGTCACATCCAGAAAAATGCCCTGTGCTTCACTGCGATACAGAGTGTTTGATTCGCCGTAGTAGTTGCCCACAAACAGATCAAGCCTTCCGTCTCCATCCACGTCGCCGCTGGAAACACCCATACCGGCTTCGCCCTCGCCCAGGCGGTTGAAGGCAACTCCTGCGACAATCGCGTTTTCCTGAAAGTGGCCCTGTCCGTCATTGATCAAAAGAAAATTGGCGGTCGTGTCGTTGGCCACATAAAGGTCGATGATCTGGTCGCCGTTAAAATCGCCGGCGACGACTCCCAGGCCAGCCGACTTCTCACAATCGTGCAGTCCGGCAGCCTGAGAAACATCCATAAACCGGCCATCTCCCATGTTCTTGTAGAGCGTGTCGGCTGGCCAGGGATACTTTCGAGGCGGACACGGAATGGCGACCGTTCGATCTCGATGAGACTGAGTGCACACAGCATAGTTATCGAGATCGATTTGCACGTAGTTGGTAACGTAAAGATCAAGCAGTCCATCCAGGTCACAGTCGATCCACGTGCAACTGGCCGACAGAATCGACGGGACACTGTTCAACTGCGATGAGACATCATCGAAAGTCCCATCGCCGTTATTGCGATAGAGCAAATGCGCTCCAAAACAGGAGATCATGAGATCCGCAAAACCGTCATTGTCCAGATCTCCCGCTGCCAGCCCCATGGAATAACGAGCATTGAGGAGGCCTGCTTCCGAAGTCACATCCGTAAAATTTCCCCGCTGATTTCGGAAGATCCGATCGAGCGACAAGTCTTCATCGGCACGCTCCGTCAACTCTGGCCACGTGTTTCCCTGAGCGAAAGAAAGATCCGGCCAACCGTCCTGATCAATGTCCAGCCATGCAACCCCGGACCCCATCGCGAGGTGCAGATGACGGTCTTTGCTGAAGGGTGAATTGTGCCGAAAACTCAGGCCCGTCGATTCGCTGACATCTTCAAAGTGAGCCGATGTGACTCCGGCTGCTTGCCCGAATGCTGGTCGCTCAATCGCGGGACTTACCGCCAGTGAAAAGCTCGCTATGATCATCCAAAAAAATCGTTCCATGGCCTTTTCCGCTCGACGGGTCATCGTGCTTTCAGTCGGATGTTGCGAAACTGCACCTTATCAGATCCCCAACTGTGCAGGCCGACTGTACCGGAGGAGAAAGTCGATTCGCTGGCTTCCAGAAGACGTTGCTCATCAAGATCGATCTGCAGGTTCGCACCATCCATCGTGATCTTTAGCCGATGCCATTTGCCCGGTTGGTAAGCTCGATCGGAAGTCGCGAGAACTCGGTATTCATCGCCGTTCTTCAT
The DNA here is from genome assembly GCA_903823635.1 of uncultured Planctomycetaceae bacterium. Classification (GTDB taxonomy): domain Bacteria; phylum Planctomycetota; class Planctomycetia; order Planctomycetales; family Planctomycetaceae; genus SXXK01. Next base: position 3,089 of record CAIJTV010000123.1, on the reverse strand, counting down.
CGCCAGAATGCTGAAGTTCCGCTGTCGATCGCTGCTGAAAAGATAATGATGTTTCTCATCCCGACAGCGGAAGATGGCACCAAACGAATCGTCGTCATCGGATCGCATTTCCAGTTCTATCTGACCATCAGTAAACGGCATCGCGTCCTGATAGATTCGCAAGGTACCGTAACGCTCTACTTCAGAATCCGTTTCAGTCGCGCTGCCCAGAAAGATGTTCGACAACTGAGAAATCGTGCCATCCTTCACCGCCCAACGACTTGGTGGCGATGATACTCCTTCACCGCTGATGTCCCAGACATGCCAGTGTGCATCGTCAATCGGCAGGATGGAGGGATCGATCATAAAGTCTGTCTCCGCCATCCGCCCCGGCCGATTGTTCGCGTCGAAGGTTCTCGCCTTCAGAGAGATATTCGCATCCACTCGAATCGCCCCGTGGACTTCCGGCGACCCGGCGTTTGGAGTGGTGCCATCCAGCGTGTAACGCACCGTTTGTCCGGGTTCATCAGGAGTCAGAGTAACTTCGACGGGTTCCCGAAACGCTCCGCCCTTCGGCGAGATCGTTGGAGGACGCAGGCCATCGGGTTCGAGGGCGAACCACGACTGATTCAGATAGCTGCAAACGCAGCCCGCAGACGCATCCGGAACCAGCACCAGTCCGCCAGCGGGAATCGCATTGATCCAGCAGCCCGGACGAATGCCGCCAAAGTTATCGGTCTTTTCCTGATGTTCGAAGTCAAAATAGCCCAGCGTTGCTGATCGAAAAACCATCGTGTGCTTCGATCCCGCCAGAACGCCGCAGCCGTAGGAACGACCAAAATTGAACGGCTGCTCTTCGCCGGTCAGCAGATCCCACGCGCCGCCCTGAGCGTAAATCGTACGATCATTGATCATCGGTCGCGATCTGTACGCAGCGGACTTTCTCCAGAGCTGTTCGCCCGTTTTCAGATCGAAGACCGCCACACTGTTGCCTGGTTCGGAAGCCAGTGCGAAACTTGTCGGCTGAGATCCCATCAGCAGAACCGGATGCTTTTCGCTCAGTGCGAGCAACGTTCCGTCGATTTCGTTAACACTCTTCCAGCGTGCTTTTCCGGTGCGTGCGTCGAGGGCCACGATTGAGCCTGTCGGGTGATAATCCGGCTTGGCATTCTTGACCAGATCGAATTGAGCGACCGGACGTTCGATGAAGTAAACGCCGTCCCCGTCGAAGGCAATGGCGTTGTGACGAATGGACGCATCGGTATCGAATCTCCATAGCGTCTCGCCGGATGTTGCATCCATCGCGAACAGCGTTTTGGACTCAGTCAACAGAGACTTCATGTCTCCACCCCGATTGACGTAGCGGAATGTGACTACGTGCTCGGGGTCAGCCAGCGTGCCAATCAGAATCCCGTTCTGACACGCGATGAATCCCCATGTTCCGGGCTGACCGTCGGGCTGCAGAGGAGCTTTGAATTCTTCAATCAGTTGGCCGGTAACGCGATCAATCCGCAGGCAGCGCGATTCACGTCTCACGTACAAGCCGGTCTCGGCGATGCAGTAATTGCTGTGAGTTCCCGCAGTGCCCATCAGCTCATCGCCGTCGTACGCCTTGAGAATGTCGGGAAGAGGATACTTCCACAAAAGCCGGCCGTTGTAGGCATCCACGCAGGCGAGTTCGTTCAACCCTATCGAATACAAACGACCGTCATAAAACAGAGGTCCTGGGCCTCGCCCGTGACGCTGAGGCATCTCAAGCTCGATGTCGCGGAACCAGAGCAGACCCAGCGGGCCTTTGACCAGTTCGTCCGTTGAGCACGTCGAGTTTCCCGCCGTTGAATACTGATGAGTCCACTGGCCAGCACCGGCGAGCGGGCCTCGTTCATGGCGTATCAATGCGCCAGGAGCACCAAGTACCCAGACACCACCGTAAGGACGTAGCAGCCGCTCCAGTTCGCCTAACGGCAGGCTTTCAACGCCGTCCTTCAGAGCCTGCTGCGAAACAATCAGATTCGCAAAGTAGTTCGGCAAGCCGGTGTCGGCCAGATCCGCAGTCGCCAGCACGGTGACTCGCGATCCCAACAAATTAGCCGCCAGCAATCGTTCGCGGGCCTGCTGCAGCAATTGAGGATCACTCTCGATCGCGATGATCTGCAGGTCACTTTGCTGAGCCAGTGCCATCGCCAACTGGCCGTCACCGCAACCCAGATCCAGACAGTACCCCGCTCGCATTTTTGACAGCGTCAGAATCTGCTCCGCAGCAGCCGTTAGTTGCTCGTCAACAACTGGCATCGGTGATCCGGCTGTAGTTGTTTGGGCACTGATTGCTACCGGCGTGTTTTGTTTTTCAGAGGCGTCAGCAGCAGTCACCGCAGGAGTTGTTGGCTGAAAGCAGTAGAGCGTTCCCGTGTTTGTAGAAACGAGCAAACATCCATCGCTCACGGCAAGTCCCATTGCGGTGCCGTCGACATCCGCCTGCCATGTAATCGACTGCTTTTCGCTGTCGACGGTCAGAATTGTTTTCTCCGCACCAACTACAGCTGTGGTGTTGGCCATAATCAATTCCTGAGGAACGGGCACATCGTTTACGCTCCACAATGAAGCAAGAGCTGGTGCCTGGTACGGAACTCCTTTGCGGTCTTTCTTCTCCACGATCTCCCAGCGAGAACCTTCCAATGCGTTGCCCGAGTGCTTCACGACGCCGTCAGCAGTTGACACCACCGCACCGGCACCGATGGTTTCCAGCGACTCGCCCGTGACAGTATCAAACGCCATCCCGCTGTTCAGAAAGTAGCGATTGCTCGCCACGACGCTTGAGCTGCCCTTATGGCCGTACTTCTGAAGATTGAAGTATTGGAATTGTCCCGTCGCACGGTCAAAAGCCGCCGGTACCGCTCGGCCAGTGGGAACCAGGAGCCATTCACGCTGGTCATTCTTTCCTGGCGTTTCGATGGGGCTGGTGTTTGTCGCAACAAGATATCCCTGCGCGGCCACTCCGCTTTCGGCATTCGCGCCGCCGTGAGGTTGCGGCATGTAAATGCTACCGGAGTTATCATTCACCCAGATTGGTTCGCCGCTGCGAGCGTCCAGGGCATGGAGGAAGATTCCAT
>CAIJTV010000122.1:0-4083 GCA_903823635.1 uncultured Planctomycetaceae bacterium | reverse complement strand
TCATCTCCTGACAGACCCGCATCCAACTGGGCATCGGCCGCCGACATCAAAAGCTGCAGGGTCAGCTCATTGCATTCCCCCTTCTGCAACTGCACTTCAGCTCGCCGCAACGACTCCTCGGCAAGATCCTTCGAATGTATTTCTGCAATCAGAGTATCCGGAACGGCGGCCAATGCCAGAATGACAGCACTTCGTTCCTTGGCTTCAGCCGTCGCAATTCGATCCCGCAGTTGCATCAACACCCAGGCTCGAAACGTCACAAATCGCTGATCAATCGAGGTTTTCAGAGGGTTGCGAGCCAGCGGGTCACTTCCCGCAGCATCCGCGAGCAGTTCCTTCATGGATGAGGTCACCGGAACATCGACCATGTGGACTGAATCGTCCAGAGTTAAGGCATCGATCAGCGACGGGACGACATTCTCGGGAGCCGTTCGCAGCAGGTAATCAAGCCGCAGAAAATGTGTCAGGGCTTTCTCGTGAGCGGTCTGAGCCATGCCGGCGATCTCTTCCAGCTGAGCCGCCTCTTTTGCGATCAAATCTTTCGCGGACGTCTGTGAGTTCTCGCTTTCCTCAGCTTTCAACATCGCCACGGCAATCCGAAACCTCAAACGCCGAACCGCATCTCTGCGCAAAGCCGTTACCGGAATCTTCGCCGCGGCGAGCGATGCCTCTTTGATAGCTCCGGATTCAAACAGGAACGTGGCATGTTGAAGTGGATCGGTCTCGTCATGGCCGGTAACCGGCTCACGCGACATCAACGTCAAATGGTCGGGTGCATGACTCAGAATTCCACCCTGCGTTGAATAAAAACCTCCGGTACTCCATGCGGGCCGGAATCGCCTGAGGGTTTGTTTCAAAGTTCCGTTCTCGATCGCAACGACGGCCGCTGAGCCGTCGGCCAGAGGAACGTACAGATCGTCTTCCTGACGTGATGCAGGTCCCACAGGTGGAGCCGCCGGGTCCGTCACCTTCAGAGTCCACGCCTTCTTCAGTTGTGGCAGCGTAAAACCAACAATGGACTCGGCTGAGGCCAGAATCAGCCATTGCGAATCATAATGCAGAACGACAGTGACTCCTGACGCGGGAATCGAGGTGGTACGAGTCTTGCCACTTCTCGGATCAACACAAAGCAAAGTTGCCGATTCCGCCGTTGGAACCAACAGACTGTCGCCAAGAAGAAGAGGTGGTCGAGAACGCCACGCTTGTTTTAGCGGCGCAATATCCATCATGAACATTCCGGGATTGTGAAGCAGACGTTCATCTCGACCATCCGCTGACCTCGTATTGAGCTTTCGAGCCCAAAGTATGGATTGAGTCATCGTATCAATGGCAAACAGCCAGCCGGTTGTTGAAGTCGTGTAGACGAGGCCGTCTTGCACACTCGTCTGAGCAGCCAGCAATTGCCGCGGAGCATCCAGCCCAATCCGGTTCTGCGGATAAGACAAAGGAACCCGCCAACGCAGGCGACCAGTAGCGGCATCCAGACAAACCAATTGCACGACGGACTCTTTTTCGACCACTTGATACAAACTGCCTCGCTCGACAGCAGGCGGTCCTGCCAGCCACGCGGTTGCCAGTTCATTGCCAAACTGCTCTTCCACAGGAGGGCCACCCATCGTCCACAGTCGACGGCCGGTTTCCTTGTCGATGGCGACAAGTTCCCACAGTCCGGCTCTGGTCTGGTCCGAAACATCTCGAATTCGAGCCATGCCCCGAGAAACGACAGGACCATTGCCACTGCTTAACTGTGACACCAGATACAATCGTTCAGCATCAGACGTCATCCGCCCCACCATCTCGTTGCGATGCAACTGCAGGATCTCCGGACTAGTCATCGCCTCCCGCAGCGGATTTCGGTCTGCCCCAAATCCACCACCAATAAGGTCCGGCTCAAGCGGACGCGCTGGGGACTGCTCATAACTCAGAGTTCTCGTCCACAAATGTTGCCCGGACCTCAATCGATAAGCTGAAATCAATCCCGGCACACGAACATAAACATGCTCGGCATCCAGTTCCGGCTGCCACGCAGTCCACGGAATCCCCTTGATTTCCGAAGCTTCTCGCAACAATTGCTGAGATCGTGTTCGCGCTGTGCTGGAAATCGGAAGCGACTTGAACCAGTGCCGCTGCTGAATAAACGGCTCTCCCGCTGCGTTAACATTCTGGGCTGGCGGTGATCCCGACCCCACGTCTGCCGGAGATTCTGCTCTGCCTTCTGCAGACTTAACGACCGACTGATCTGTCGTCGGCCCAACGTCGGGAGATGAATTCTGCTGCGACTGATCGCCTGCAGTCTTATCACCGGCATTCTTTGGATCAGAACTCGGTTCGTCAGCAGTTCGTTCGGCGGATTTGTCTGAAGCCGCATTGTCTGAAGCCAAACGGTCTGCGTCGGGTGGTTTAGCGTCCGCGTGGGCGGGCTCGCTTGCAGGCACTAGCCGGGCATTCATCCTCTCCGCAATAACTTTCAATTCAGGATCGGCCTGTTTGGTGAGCAGGGGGGCCAACCAATACTGAGCTGCCAGGTTGTGGCCTCGATCGGCATGTTTCGCGGCCAGAAGCAAATGAGCTTTTTCTGCAGCCCTCGTCCCCGCAAAACGCTGCAGGAAGGTTGGCAAGGCCACTGGTGTGTCAGCTTCGATAGCCAGTCTTAAGGCCGCATCGGCCCCCGGATCCGATTTTTCTATGGCCTCGCGAATCTCAGAACTGAATCGCTGAATCAAAAGAACCAGGTCCCGATGAAGGGGGACAAACACCTTATCCGATCCTCGCACAATCAACATCGGATCTGCAGCTCTCAGAGACTCCAGATGTTCCAGAACTTCTGATGTGTTCTTCTTTCTCGCTGCAGCTGACATCTGCTCCAGCTTCGTCTCGATGCGTCGCTCGGTATGCAGACCATCGCCTTCGTTCTCCGACTCCTCTGACACCTCCGGTCCGTTCATTCCGGGAATCCGAAACATCTGAGCCTGGGCTTTTGAGGTCGCCTCAGTCCAGGAGAAACTTGCCGCGACGGCCAATAAACTCACCAGCCGAAGTAAACATGAGACGCGTCGACTGGATTCCATTGTTGATTCCGTTTCCCGTGACTGACTCAAATCCGTATTCCATCACTGATAGCAGCGGAACCGCCAGGCTATTTCTTTGGAGCCGTGTCGAACGGCGTCAGGCCATCAGCCTCGGCCTTCACTTTGGTACTTAGGATCAGCGTCTTTGCTTTTTCATCCACAATCAGCACCAGCGGATCACGCTCTTTGGCATATTTCAGAATAATCTCATGCAGAGCCGCCTGTGCAGTCACTGATCCAAGATCAAACGTCTGCGGCATGTTCTGAGTAAACCCAGCTCCCTTCAGCGCGTCACCGTCAATCGCCACTTCTGTCTTGATGGATTCGCCGATGTACTTAAATGCTTCCTGCAGTGGCGTGCGGCGGAAGTCAATCAGCACCTTCATCTGCAGTCGATCAACCAACTTGTCCGGAATTGATGTCGTGTCGCCTTTGGCAACAACTTTTTCCGCGTCGAAGTTTGTCAGCAACGACTGATTCCAGGTCAATAACGCGCCCGCCGCCAGATTCACAGACGCCTGTTTTGGCAAAACGGTCACCAGCCTTGCAAACGATGGAGCCACGTGAGCCGTCGTACCAACGTCCATCGCTTGCAGCATCGCCGGAAAACGGCCGATCATCTGGCGAGATCCCTTCGTGGCCGGCTTCATCTTTTCAACACCCGCCAGCATCTCTTCTGCAAGCTTGCTGAACTGCAACTGGGCATGTCGCTGCACCTTCATGACCGAACTGTCGGACGAATTGTGCAGCAGCGTCTCCATGTAGAAATTCGGTTCAAGATGCATGCTCCAGGAGACCGTCTCGATCTCATTACCCATCCAGACGACAAACTTGTCGACCACTTTCTGCATCTGCGCCATGAAGATGTCTTCACGATGGGAGTCGAGGATCTTCAGGTCGAAAATCAAAGAAGCGTGTCGTTCGCGATCCGAGGCCTGCAGCAACGGCTCCATATCCGGAGACGCCAACGCGGCATCGTTGCGAGACAGCTCCAGGTCCTGCGTGAGACCCACCG
>CAIJTV010000121.1:0-4093 GCA_903823635.1 uncultured Planctomycetaceae bacterium | reverse complement strand
GCTGGCTCCCCGTGAACCTCATGCTTCAGGACCGATACCATTCTGATCGGCATATTCCGGAAGTGAATTGCCCAGTCCTGCAGTTCCACGGAGAAGACGACAGCCTTGTTCCGTTGGCGCTTGGGCAACGATTGCACGAGCTTGCTCCTGCTGTGTCCAGGAGTGGAATCCCCAGGTCGCTGATTGTATACCCGCAGACCGAGCACAATAACGTGTTGCGTTTGAACGCTGATGCGATGCGGATACAGATCGCCGAATTTCTGCGTCGCCTCTGAAGTGACCTTATTCTGTGCGTGGCAACGATTGAGGCAATGAGCTGATGGTTGTCTCCGGCGAACACCCTGCCTCAATCGAGGCCGTCTGAGGAATAAAATCTTCGACAGACGTGGATTTCCTGTGGTGAAATTCGCGAAATGGGGAAGACAGAAAACCGATTTTCGGCTAGATTGCCGAACTCGTTTTCGCGCAACACAACCGGAAAGTTTCCCCTGATGGATCACAGGGAGAAGCCATTCAATCCCCCATGTGTTGTCAGTGTGTCGTCGAGTCAGGGAAGTCATCGATGCAACAGTTTGTGGCCTTTGCCGTCGCGTCTGCCGTTCTTTTCACCGCAGGACTGATCGCCGGACAAGGTGTCGATCGCTCGGATGAAACTGTATCGCCGCCAGTTACGGTATCGTCGCCAACGACAGCGACAGACATTACTCCCGACGATTCGGCAGCCATCACCGAACAGGAAACTCCGGATGAACCGCTGGCAAAGCCGATGCCTTCTCCCATCATGAATGCCAGTCATCAGCAGCAGGAAGAAGTCACCGACCACTACTTTTTTTCCTCGGTGGACGGCACTGCCAATTCGACCAGCTCCAGTCAGTCCAGCACAGACCAGACGACCGAAACTTCAACAGCCCAGATCACGGTGGCGAATCCTGAAGCGAGACGTCAACTGGAGTCGCTCATCCTGCGAATGTTTCCAGATGCCGCTGCAGAGACAGTCGCCGCGTGGGCCGACGCTTATTCTGATATGGATCTCGGGGAAGTGGAGTTCATTCTTGAGCAAAAGCGATCCCTGTCCGGTTCACTGGACTCCGAAATCGCTACAGCGATGCTCGGAACACCGCTCGGGGCGACTACGGCGGAGTCTCTTCTTTCGCCACAAGCCATGAGCCCGATTGTGGAGGCACAGAACGCTGTTCGCTCTAATCTGCAGTCTGCCTGGTCTTCCGGATATCGACGCACGGTTGTGATTCCGGAAGCCGTGAGCAATCAGAGCATTCCGGGAAGTATCGCGTTGACGCCACGACAGGTGACGATGTTTCGAAGCTTCGAAACCGGTCAGTTGCAGCCTTCGCCAGTTCCTACACATGTCGCGATCGCGTCAAAGAACGGCGCGCTAATGTTTTGCCTTGATGGAAACCTGTTTACTCGTCGAGGTGACTTTCAGCGACTGGCGGATGGCCGACTGGGACTTGTGACTTCGTCGGGCAGCTATGCTCTGAAGGATTCAACACCGATCCCGGAGTCTGTCACGAGCATTGAAATCACAACGAGTGGCGAGATCATGTACGATGCGGAGGGTCAGCCAGTATCCGCCGGACTCGTGGGAATCGTGGAGCTGTCAGAATTGAATCGCCTTCAGACCGTTGACGGTGTATTCTTTACCAGTGAAACTTTGAACGCGTCTTCAGTACCAGCGGCGAACGCCGAGCTGACGACATATCAGCTGGAGATGTCCAACGTGAATCGCACGGATGACACTCAGTTGCTGGAACTTCTGAACACCGAACTGCCTTAAAGACACTGCAATGAAACGATACGTCCTTGCTGCTGCTGCTTTCTGTTTATCCATCACTCTGATCAGCTCTTTCAAGTCTGCGGAGATTCTGCAAGCCGATGAGAAAGCAGCTCAAACTGATGATGCAAAGATCACACTGACAGCAGGTACGTGGGACAACGTGCTGGAACAAGTCAAAGCTAACAAGGGGCGTATCGTCGTTGTCGACATCTGGTCCACCTCCTGCTTACCGTGCATGACGGAGTTCCCGAACCTTGTGGAACTGCAGAAGACTCACGGAGATAAGATCGCCTGCATCAGTTTCAATGTGGACTACGTCGGAATCAAGAGCAAGCCGGCCGAGTTCTACCGGGCACGGGTTGAGGCATTCCTCACAAAACAAAAGGCAACGTTTTCCAACGTGCTGTGCAACGTCGAATCCGACAAGGTCTTCGAGAAACTTGAGCTGTCCTCAATCCCTGCTGTTTACGTATTCGATGCTGAAGGCAAGGAAGTTCGCCGCTTCGACGACAGCCTGTTGGAAGACGGTGAAGAAGAAGCCTTCACGTATAAGGCTGATATCAATCCGTTCATCAAAAGCCTCGTGGATCAACTCGGCCAGGCCGGGAAGTGATCCCACGCGATCAATTCAACATTGCTGAAGCAAAGTCGATCGCAGCTTTGTACGGCATTGATCTGGTCACTGTCTCTGCGGCAGGCGGGGGGTTCAGTGGGGCTTGTGTTCATCGAGCAGAAGATTCTTCCGGTTCTGCCTTCGCAATGCGGCGAACACCTCACTCTGAGTTGATGCCGACCGAGCGATACTGCGAAATGGTGGCTCTGTTGCGTGAAATGTCGTCGCGTGGATGCGGCTTGATCCCGCTGCCGCTTCGTCATCAGCAATCATCCCACACAATTCTGCAGTCGACCCGGCAGCCGGCCTTTGTGAATCTGGATACCAGCCAGACTCGTATTCAGGCGAATGACGGCGTGTGGCAGATGGAGCCGTGGATGCCCGGGGAACCTGCACAAGGGCCGCCAACTCCCGGTCAGATTAAATCCACTCTTGAGGCACTCTCACTCTTTCACAACACCGCCGCCGAGTGCACCCAGGCCCGCTCGGACGCTCGATCAATCGCACCATGGTTTCACGTATCGGAAGGATACGCGCCGGGAATCTCCCGCAGACTTTCAATCGTCACCGAACTCGGTGATGGACTGCTCACGAGTTTCATCAAATCAGTTGCTGCTGAGACCGATCCGGAGTTTCGCGATTGTGCCAAACGCGTGTGTGCCGCTCTGGAGTTCTGGCTGCCATGGCTGAGGAAACAACTCACTGAAGTTGCTCGTTCCTCGTATCGACTTCAACCGGTCGTAAGAGATCTCTGGAGACCGCACGTCTTATTCACTGCAGAACGTGTCACCGGAATCATCGACCTGAATGCCATGGCGACCGACCACGTGGGACTGGATGTGACGCGACTATTTCGAAGCTGGTTCGGCGCGGATACTGATCGAATTCGCGAGACGCTGATCTCGTTTCGCTCACAACGGTTACTTGATGCGAGTGAATGGCGATTGCTGCAGGCTTACGATGCATCGACGGCGCTGCTGAGTCCCGTGACGTGGCTCCGACGACGATTCATCCATGCCGCAGCAGATTGCACCAGTCCCGAAGTGCTCCTGCGTCTTGCAGAGTTAACCTCAGTGGCAGAGCGGTTTGAGCCGCTGTGAGAACGGGCCGCCGAGGTATTGAGGATCCACAATGCATCGACAAACCATTAGCCCGTCCCAAGACCGCGATCCAGCGCTTCCTGTTCGCGAGCATAGACGTCGCTGACCATTTCCAGAGTCAGCCGATTGATCTTCCACGATGGCTGATCTTCCGTCGTTCGATTGCAGTGCTCGGTCAGCAGCCGATAGAGAAACCGGAACAAATGCCGAGGAACTCGCAGGCGTGCAAATTTCTGGATCAGGTCTTCGCGAGAAATATCTTCTGCGAAAAAATCACCGATGGTGATCTGCGAATTCGCTGGTCCCGCAGGCTGACTTTCAGCCAGACAAGCCCGAATTCGATTGGTTGCCATGTCGAACAGGGACTCGCCTGTCCATTCCAGAGACTTAATCAGGTTCTGCTTATCAAGGCGCGAACGTTCGTAAAACTCTTTCTCTTCCCGGCCAAGAAAGTGAACCACATCCCGCGGCAGCAGCATCTTGAAACCGATGCCAGGATGCTTCAGGAACTTATTGTCGAACATCGACCACAGGAAGTCCTTCATGCGTTCGGCCGAACCATTAATCAGATGAGGTTCGTCAACG
>CAIJTV010000120.1:0-4590 GCA_903823635.1 uncultured Planctomycetaceae bacterium | reverse complement strand
TCATCACGCATGAAGTCGACCGCCCAAATGGAATCGTCGTCACACACGATGACAAATACCTGTTCGTGGCCGACAACAACAACAATTCCCCCAAGGGAGCACGAGCGCTGTGGCGATTTGAACTGCAGCAGGACGGAACTGTCGATTTTGAAACTCAGACACTGATCTTCGACTGGAAGACGACTCGCGGTCCCGATGGAATGAAACTGGATGCCGAAGGTCGTCTATATGTAGCGGCGGGTATCAACAAACCCAATCCTCCGCATGAAACAGCTGATGAACCCACAGCCGGCATCTATGTGTTTTCCTCGGAAGGCACTTTGCTCACGGTGGCCCCTATTCCTCGCGATGAAACCACAAACTGCGCGTTTGGTGGCGATGATCTTCGAACGCTGTTCGTCACGTCCGGGGGCAGCCTTTGGAAACTGGAAACCGTGGCAACCGGAAAGCCAGCATGGCCGCAACCTGCAAAGAAATAGACCACCGGACTAGATTCCATGGCGAATTCTGGATTGGGGCTGCGGGGAATGTGTCCAAGAAGGACCAATGAAAAAACGCGGCATTAACATCGTTCGTGGCGTTAGATAGATCACTCATGATGAGGTCAGATACCCACAGTTCAATCCCGCGCCAACGTTTTGGGCCCCGAAAGCAAAAATAGTGCAACTCCAGAATCGGCGCACGGTGTTTGTTGAAGCAAGATTGGCTGATCTGTGTTGCTCAATGGGATTTTTGTGAGAGATTCCGGCCGGACGAATGAAGCCGAAACTGGCTTTTCATCGACGTTCACAAATTGATCATTGGGCTCGGTTTCAAAACTCATCAAGTCTTGAACTTCTTTGGAAGAGATCCGTATGGGCCTGCGTCAACACCTCGTCTTGCTTATTGCTGTTTTGCTGGCTTCGCCTTACACCACTGGCATCTGCTGCGGCGCTGAATCTGTGAAAGTTGATGGCGTCCGAATCGCTTGCTCCAGCGAGGGCTCGGGTGACCCCGTTGTGTTGATCCACGGCTTACACTCCAGTACTGAACTGAACTGGCGAAATCCCGGCATCATCAAAGTGCTGGCCCAGAATTACCGAGTGATCTGTCTCGATCTACCAGGCCACGGAGAAAGTGACAAGCCCGAATCAAGGGATGCCTATGGCCTGCAGATGGTGCACGACGTCGCAAGAATCATGGAGCATCTGAAGGTCCAGAAAGCTCATATCGTGGGCTATTCATTGGGTGGTATGGTGGCGTTGAAATTTGCTGCTGTGCATTCTGACATGACTCTCTCCGTTACTCTTTGTGGAATGGGGTGGCTGAAAGAGGGAGGTATGCTGCAACGATTCTGGAACAACATGGCTGGGCGCGAGAGTTCTCGAACCCCCGAAGCATGCGTCAAAGGAATCGCCGAGCTTGCGATGACTGAAGCCGATCTGAAATCCATCTCGCGACCGGTCACAGTCATCATCGGTTCAGACGATCCGGTGAAACGACTTTACGTAAAACCGCTGGAAGCAGCACGGCCGGACTGGCCTGTCGTTGAGATTTCTGGTGGCGGACACCTGACGACAATCAAGATGCCGGAATTTCAGACCGCTCTGGTCAAAAGCCTGAATGAGAAATCGAAATGAGTGACGCGGGAACAGGAAGCTGAATGACAATGCCTGCTGTCAGCTGCTGATACCGTCTCTCACAGCGGGAGCGGTTCGGTCACTCTCAGATCCCTCATTTCTTCGATCGCCGAGAGACTCCCCAGAGGCCTCGTTTTTCAATTCGAGCCTTACTTTCTGCGGCTCGCAACCGGGGTTCAAGATCGAGCGGCAGTCCGTAGTCGGCTAACAGCTTCGCGTGACCTTCGGACAGCAGCCTTTCATTGATGAATTCACCGTCACGGGTGTAAACCCAGGCCAGTGTTCGCTGGTAGCGATCTCTTTCTTCGCTGTCGATGCGCAAACGAATCTGCTTTCCATCAATCTGCGAACGCAGCCACTGTGTCGATTCACTGGACCACAGCTCAGCAACTTTACCGAAGAACCCGGCTTCTGGCGCGTCTATCCCCAGAAGCCGAATTGTGCGTCCATCGGTCAGTTCGATCGTGTCACCGTCAATCACTTTTATCACGGTGACCAGTTGCTTTGAATCAGGATCTAACCCGGACTCCGGCCTGAACACCAGCATCCGCAACATCGCCAGCACTATGAAAACGATAAAAGCCAGCGTGCCCGGAGTTGGCGAGCGACGCTGGGGGCGTTTAGGTGGCGGTGGTGCGTAATCTGACATCACACGTTAAACAGGAAGTGGCAAATATCTCCGTCCTGCATAACGTACGTTTTCCCTTCGACTCGCAGCTTTCCTGCGGCTCGAATATCCTTTTCGGTCTTGTAGGTTTCAAGATCCGGCAGGGTATAGATTTCACAGCGAATGAAGCCTCGTTCAAAATCGGTGTGAATCACACCAGCTGCCTGAGGCGCTGTGGCTCCGATGGGGATTGTCCACGCTCGGACTTCTTTTTCGCCGGCGGTGAAGTAGCTCTGCAAGCCCAGAGTTTTGTACGTCGCACGAGCGAGTGGTCCCAGAGCCGGCTCTTTCAACCCGACCGACTCCAACATCTCCTGACGATCAGCTTCATCGAGTTCCGCTAACTCAGCTTCCAGTTTTGCGCAAACCGGCACAACAGAAGCGCCGTGTTCAGCAGCATACTTTCGCACCTGTTCGACCAACGGACCTTTGCCTTCAAGATCATCCTCCGCCACATTCGCCACGAACAGAATCGGCTTGGCCGTCATCAGTCCGATCGCGCTGATCACTTTCGCTTCTTCTTCGGTAAACTCCACTGTGCGCAGTGGCTTACCATCGTTAACGATGGCCTGACATTTCTCCATGACCGTTGCACGCAGCTTCGCATCTTTGTCGCCGCTCTTGGCGGATCGCTGAGCTTTAGGCAGACTGTTCTCCAGCGTCTGCATGTCGGCCAGAAGCAATTCGGTTTCGATCACTTCGATGTCTGATAAGGGGTTGACGCCGCCGCCCACATGTGTGATGTCATCATCGACAAAACAACGCACAACCTGCAGGATCGCGTCGACCTCACGGATGTGACTCAGGAATTTATTGCCCAGTCCTTCACCAACGCTCGCGCCTTTGACGATGCCAGCGATATCCACAAGCTTTAGAATCGCCGGGATAACTTTTTGGGGAGGAATGTACGTAGTGATTCGCTTGAGCCGTTCATCCGGAACACTGACGATGCCTTCGTTTGGTTCAATCGTACAGAACGGATAGTTCGCACTTTGAGCGGCGGTTGAACAAGTCAGAGCATTGAACAGAGTGCTCTTGCCGACATTCGGCAGGCCGACAATTCCGGCTTCCATTGAAGACTTCCACGCTTAAAAAAGGACACAGTCGTCGCAGACTTTCTCGCCCGCGACTTCGAAGTCAAGGATTGTACAGGTCCCGAATCCTTCGGCAAATGGGCCTTTGTCTGCAGCGAGAATCGAGAGAAACACCTGAATTTTGGCGGGTGCAGCGACCTCCGGCGACTAACATTCCGCAGGCTAAGCAAAGAATCGCGGCCCACAGACCGCTGCAAGCGAGTTAACTCGCCGAGTTATTAAGCGACACAGAACGCGGCTTCTTCCATAAAGACAGGGTATATGAATATGGCGTCTCGACGAGAAAAACTTGAAGTCATGCTGCAGTCGAGCCCCGAAGATCAAATGCTCAGATACATGCTGGCAATGGAATTCGACAAGGAGGGCAGTTCCGAGCAATCCCTTGAATTGTTTGAAACTCTGATGACGGCAGCAACCCCGTATGTTCCAGCCTTTTTGATGGCAGGCCAGTTACTAGCAAAAATTGGCCGTGTAGAAGACGCAAAGAAGACGTTTTCCACAGGAATTCAGCAGGCTCAACAACAAAACAACAGCCATGCCGCGGGCGAGATGGCAGGATTTCTGGCTGCACTTTAGAAAATGCGCTGGGCGGTGTGTGAATCGAATTGGTTGCCGGTGAGACACAGGCGACAGCCACCCAATGCAACACCAACACCG
This sequence comes from uncultured Planctomycetaceae bacterium, assembly GCA_903823635.1. Classification (GTDB taxonomy): domain Bacteria; phylum Planctomycetota; class Planctomycetia; order Planctomycetales; family Planctomycetaceae; genus SXXK01. The sequence goes on along the minus strand of CAIJTV010000120.1, from coordinate 553 downwards.
GCGGCTGGGCGGTAAACGGAACTGATTGAGATCCTTAAAACAGAGTCCAATTTCGCTTCTTGCCCGAGTCCTTCATCTCTGCAAAAACTCATCGCCAGTCAAAACAGGCGATTTGAGAAGGCTTTTCTCACGACACGGGTCCTTGAATTCACGCAGATGTATTCGGTTGTACCGATCGTGCTGGAGATTGCAGTTTTTCCGGTCGATACCGATTAGGGAATCTTCGAATAGCCGCCGAGAATTCAGGCTCGACCGGCCCAGCGAAGAAGCATTGCCAAGGGGGATCGCGGTATCATCGGACACCGCGAAAAAGGCGTAGACGCATGTTTGGGCGGCGACGACAACCAGCCGAAGTACGTCCTCTGGATCGCAGATGCGACCAGAGTATCGTGCTTTTCCGCCCAGTTCCTTCGGTCGCACTCTGCATGTCGGTCTGGATGCTCCTGTCAGCGACGTCGCTGAAGTCGGATGAGCTTCAAGGCGAAAGATCGAGTCGCACATCGACAGAGCGAGTTACACAACCAGCATCGCCTTCAACTTCCGTATCGCGTTC
>CAIJTV010000119.1:0-1906 GCA_903823635.1 uncultured Planctomycetaceae bacterium | reverse complement strand
TTCGACCGATCAGCCGCTGCAAGTCTGGACGTCGTTGCCACCGAAAAATCTTTTTGTTCATCCTGCGCAGGATGGACCTGTGGCTTTGGGTTGGGTGAGTCCCATCGAGGGCAAAGTTCTGATTCGCGGTCGCATAGCGGATGCTCATCCAGGCGGTCCGAACGGAGTCGGCTGGCGAATCGATCATTATGTCGCTGACGTGTCTGCCGGAGTTCAGCAGATGGCGAAGACGAATGTGCTGAAGACTCAGCTTCTCGCAAAACGCGCGGAGCACATGGCCCACGCGCCAGCTCGTGAAACTGCGTATGGCGTCACCGAGGGAGCCATTGCGAATGTGCGGATGCATCTGCGAGGCGATCCGGAAAAGCCTGGTGATGAAGTGCCGCGGCGATGGCTGGAAATTCTCGGTGGACAGGAGGTGCCGCCAAACTCCGGCAGCGGCCGTCTGCAATTGGCGCAGTGGCTGACTGATCCTTCGAACCCGCTGACGGCTCGCGTGATGGTGAATCGGATCTGGCAGAATCATTTTGGCAAGGGGCTGGTACAGACTCCGAACGATTTTGGAACGCGAGGACAGAAACCCACGCATCCGGAATTGCTGGACTGGCTGGCGAATCGATTTATGGAATCCGGTTGGAGCATCAAGTCGATGCATCGACTTATCCTGCTTTCGGCTGCTTATCGCCAATCCTCGGGCACCATGTTGTCGGCCGGACACGCAAAGGCATTGGCTGTCGATCCCAATAATCATCTCTACTGGCGTTTCGATCGTCAGCGGCTGAGTGCTGAGGAACTGCGAGACAGCCTATTAGTCGCCGGGCAGCAACTGGATCCCAGTCCGGGTGGACCACATCTGATTCCGCCGACCAATACCTGGAGTTTTTCTCAGCACGTTCCGTTTGCTGGCGTTGCGGAGTCGAACAAACGCAGCATCTACCTGATGACACTGCGCAATCGGCGTCACGCGTTTCTGGGGTTATTTGACGGAGCTGATCCGAACGCGACAACTCCACAGCGGCAAGTCACAACCGTGCCGACTCAGTCGCTTTATTTCATGAACGATGAATTCTTTCATACTCAGGCGGCCAACGTGGCGCAACGATTGTTGTCCCAGCCCGACGAAACTGCGCGAGTGAATGAACTGTTCCGGATTGTGCTGCAGCGATCACCGAATTCCAGTGAGATGGAAACCGCTCAGCGATTCCTTAGTGAATATCAGTTGGCGGTCGCAGAATCTTCGGAGAGCGATCAATCGCTCGCGGTGTGGTCTGCATTGTCCCGTCTGTTGTTGTCGAGTAACGAGTTTCTGTATTTGGATTAGTAGAGTTGTGTTTTCTAATGCCGGCGGGATGTTGTTTGAATCAGCCTGAACGCGATAGCGTCCGGTTTACACCCATAAACCTGAACGACAACCGGGGGCTAGCGCCCGGCGGCTGATGAAGAATCATCCTGACATTTCCCACCCCATATAAGCCCACCTTTATGTCAATACCCCGCCGTCATTTCGTGAAATCCGCTGTAGCCAGTTCGATGCTGATGCCGGGATTGCTCAGCGAACTCCTGGCGGCCGATGCTGCAGACTCAGCCAATCCCGTGGCTCCGAAACAACCGCATTTCCCGGCGAAGGCCAAGTCGGTGATTTTCCTCTTCATGAGCGGAGGCGTCTCACACGTCGATTCGTTTGACCATAAGCCTCAATTGTTTGCCGATCATGGCAAGGAGGTCGTCTTCGACCATCCGGAAACTCGCAACAGGCCGGGCTATGAGAAGATCTTTCTGAAACGTCCCGACTGGAAGTTTACGCCGCGAGGAAAGAGTGGCATCGAAGTCAGCGACTTGTTTCCTCACATTGCTGAGCAGGCTGATGACATCTCGTTTATTCGTTCGATGCACACCAGCCATTCGA
>CAIJTV010000118.1:0-1727 GCA_903823635.1 uncultured Planctomycetaceae bacterium | reverse complement strand
TCTTTCGGCCAGTCAACTGGCGGAGTAAACCGCAATGCAGGCAGCGGCAAGTTGCTTCATCGGCAAGGAGCAGGCTTTCGCCGATTCGCAGTTCCCCGGCGGCCACGAACTGCTGTCGGTCTTCACTCCAGAACGGATGGCTCAAAGTTGTGCCGACAGGCTCGTTGGCGTCTTCTTTCTGCAGGTCCAGAATCTCGGCGTTCTCGTGGATGAACTTGGCGGTGATGAGGTAACCTTCGCCAGCCATTGGTGTCGGGCAGGGTTGAATTTCGCGGACGGTGAAGCCAGCTGAGATGCCGTATTCCGTGAGATCGACAAAGATCGTGCTGCCGATGTTGAGTGGTTCGGTCGTGATTCAGGACAGACCAAAGTAGCCGTCTCGCTCCGTCGAGACGAGCCTTTGATCTTTCGTCTGCAAGACTCGATGTAGACCGTTTTGTGTGAACCCGTCGTGAGAGTCGACGGGCCAGATGGATGCAAGCGGGGTATTGCAAGGCTCGTCTCGGCGGAGCGAGACGGCGACTTTGGTTGATCTCAGAGCGACACCGCGACGTTCAATGAATATTCGTTCTGAGGCAGCTCGAACATAATTCGGATGTCCTGCCCTGCAGGCCCGGTTGGCAGGATCTGCAGCGATCGGCTCGGTCTGGAGATCGGCCATAACGCCGGGACCGGCCACAACAGCGTTGGGCGCTCCGGTGAGATCGACGTGAGATCGACCGACGCGAGAACATTGAGCTTACTGCGCTACTCCAGTTCAAAACGCGAAGTGCCTTCGGTCGGTCTCACCGGAGGGAGTTGGTGTCCAGCATCTTCGCATCTATCGCTTTCTTTTGCATCGTGGACCGATTTGCGATTGAACATGCTGATGGTAGCCTGTCCAGAAGACTGTATTTGATCCCGTCATATGGATCAGCAAAGCTGCCCGTAGTAAGAGTTGGTGAGAACGACAGACTGGCCACGGACCGACAACTGGTCCGCCCCCGGGTCCAGCAGAAGACAAGCGTCAACGCGAGGATTCGACCTATGTATGGATCTCCACGGTTGGAAACGGGCTGCTCTTACTTTGCCGATGAGAAGCGAGAATTCGTAAACCCTGTTCTTTGGGAACAGGAAGTGCAACTTCAAATTAGAGAGCGTTGCTAACGAACATTGATTTGAGGCTGTGATCGGGGCGAGGGCAGAGAAAACGAGGTCTGGCCCGAGCAAGAACCCCTTTCTGAAAAACAATCCGTGCCTTCCCGCACAGTCAGAGTGCGAATGAACACAAAGACGCGCACAGTGAGTTGTGCACATTGCCGACCGAATCCATCTGACCAGTCCTAATTCTCCGCGCTGAGCGACATGTTGCCGAGTGTTTGCGGGATACCTTCAGCAGATTGTCTCAATCATGCCCGCGCGCGAATCCTTCCGAAACCCACTTATCGGGAATACAGTCAGCATGAAGAACTCAACATCCCTTACTTCTTGCCTCGTCCTCGGATTTCTTACAGTAGTACTGCAGGATCACGTGACTGCCCAGGAGGACGGCGCGAAAACGGCGAAGGCTGACAACACCGCTGCTGAGCAGGCAATTCGAGCGAGTGTCGACAACTTTGCAAAGGCGTATAACAGCCACGATGCGAAAGCCATTGCAGACTTGTTTCTGCCAGAGGCGCAAATCGTGGATGAGGCGGACAATACAATTCAGGGACGTGAGAGCATTCAACACCTCTTTACTGAGGTGT
>CAIJTV010000117.1:0-9849 GCA_903823635.1 uncultured Planctomycetaceae bacterium | reverse complement strand
TCCGCAGATCACATAGACAATCACGGAGTACGTTTGAGTGGACGAGGTTCAGCAGTGTCCACTGACTCGTGCATAAGTTGGCAGCGATGAACCACTGGGGGCTGCATCGCTGTGTGCTAATCACTGATGACAGTGTCGGCTTCTGAACGTTGAACGCGGTATCTGCGCACTGCAGAGCGAACTTCCACGCTGCTGAAGCAACGCCAATCTGGAATCCACAACGTGGTTCCTGATAGCGCATTCTTCAGCTGATCGATGAGATGACTGCCTTCCTCTGGTTACCTTGGGCGTAGGCAACGCCTCCGACGGAAAGGGTCGGTGTTGGTTTCTAGCCAACTCGTTTGGAGATGGTACAGGATTCGAACCTGTGACTGCCAGATTATGAGTCTGGTGCTCTACCGCTGAGCTTACCATCGTCGATGCTGCCAGTCAGAAACCATAAACAGAACATTCAGGAGCAAACCCGAGCATCATTTGAGTGACAATCTCACGGTGACCTGAATGCTGCTGGAAAGCAACATCGATGAATCAGGTCATTGGACATCACAGCGTCGCAAGAGGTTCTCCGATTCACTTCAAAGATTTGAGGAACTTGATGAAGTTATCTTTCAAACTGAATGTCTGTTTAACGGCAAGCCGAAGTCGAACGCTGCGATTTGTGCCCATACCTGCTGTTCGCCATATTACGATGTACTTGATGTCGCTTCGCGCGGCCCTGTAGAATGCGGCGGCGGAATCAATAATCACTTCGGCATTTCCTTGAGCCATGACAGTTTCCGGCTGGTTCACGTTCGACGGCGTCTTTTTCCGTGGAGTCTGCAATTAAGAACTCGCTGCTGCCCAAAGATGTTTTCCGCCACGATGCTGCCGCGCGAGCTGACATTGCCATCGTGATGGGATCACCGGATCCCGAACATCTGCGTCAACGGATTGCCGCCGGGGTGGCTTTGTTTAAGGCCGGAATGGTCCCGAAATTGATTGTCTGTGGCGATGGTCGAGACAAGGATCCGCAGCAGAAATCTGAAGCCGAACGGATGAAGGAGATTGCGGTGAAGGCCGGAGTTCCTGAGACATCCATTATCACTGAAGACACTGGACACGACCCGATCGAAAGTGCCAAAGAATGTGGTCGCCTGTTGAAATCAGACGCCAGTTTTCAGTCTGTGAAGACGGCTTTTTTGGTCTCTTCAGCGTGGCACTTGCTGAGGATGTTCATTGTGATGAAACGTTATGTCCCAAACAGGGTGACTCTCTATTGCCACGCGGCGACAGCAGGAGTGACGGCCAGCAATTGGCAGACTACGCCGCAAAATCGAGCAATCGTCGAGAACGAACTGCGGCTGATTGAGAAGTTGCTGAAGACTGGTTTTTCACTGCGTTAAGCTCTTCGACGTGGTCTTCCTGAGGATTCAACGGACATGCCAAACAGCGCGATAGATCATCTGGTCGTTACGTCTTCGAGTTTGGCTGTGGGCGTTGATTATGTCGAACAAGCATTGCGATGCAAAATGCAGCCGGGTGGCCAGCATCCACGAATGGGAACCCACAATGCACTGCTGAGACTTGGCGATAAGTGTTATCTGGAAGTGATTGCGATCGATCCCGATGCGGCTCCACCACAAAGACCTCGGTGGTTTGAACTCGATTCGTTATCTCTCAACAGCCCGCCTCGCCTTGCAGCGTGGGTGATGCGGACGAATCAAATTCAAAGCGTCGCCCGGCTGCGTTCACTGGACACAGGCTGTATCGAAGAAATGAGTCGAGGAACGCTGGAATGGCAGATCACGATTCCCGCAGACGGGCGCTTTGTTTGTGATGGTATCGCGCCATCTGTCATCCAATGGAAGGGCGAAACACATCCCGCGTCGCGGCTTCCGGATTCGGATGTTTCTCTGATCCGGCTCGAGGCACAGCATCCGGATGCACAACGGATCAACACGTGGCTGTCGAGTGCGGGCTTCGAGGGATCTCTGAGCATTCAATCTCCGTTGGACAACGCCACGATCGAATTGACCGCACTACTGCAAACACCCAAGGGCGTCATTCGATTCCGCTGAGACTCAAGCCGCGAGTGCAAGCGGTTGATGGAGTCTGGAGTTGGGTTTTAATCTCTGCTTCGGCCGGGACGGGCAGAGCATAACGCTCCAGCAGTCTGAGATTAAAAAGCGGGGCCATCCAATGACTGAATTGTGAAGGCACGCAGAAAAGTGAAATCCCGAACGTATCAGTTCAAAAGATTAAGCATGCCATTTCTCGATGCCTTTTGGCGGCGACGCGGTATTTCCATAGAGCACCCCGCGAAGTGACAACCACGGTGACAGTAACCGTCCTGCCGCCACCAGTGAAGTCAGTGCCTGGTCGCACTACCAGTCTTTTTATTAGCCAGGACGGGAATCGAACCCGTACGTCCCTTTACGGGACCCGGGATTTTAAGTCCCGTGCGTCTGCCTGTTTCGCCACCTGGCCGAGCGGAAAAATCCATTGGTCATGACATTGCTCAGCCATGACAACAATCCGTCACCACAGTGCAGAGACACTTTAATTCGGCTACGGAAACTCGACTTCCGGGCGAAGAGTATCGAAGATTGCGGAAAGTAAAAACTGAAGCCTGCACATTCTTGCAACGTGCAGGCTTCATTTCGCAAGTTTTACTGATTTTTCGGGACGAACTCGGCTGTCCGTGCTGCTTTTGGTTCAGGTGATTTCCGCAGATTCAGCTTACGGGATAATCAGGAATAGACCGACCACCGTAGCGACTTCCACGATAGTTGCTTCTTCGTTGAACGGTATCTGGTAATGCTTCTTCGGAGCGTATTCTCCGGGACGGTAGTAGCCCAGGGCATACTGTTTTGAATGAATCGGATGCAGAGCCATCTGATATGGCAGCCCGACCAGTTGCGTTGCGAAGAGCCCTGTCGATGCAAAAGGCTGCATAATCGGATGATACGTGTGACCGTAACGCTCCAGCGATGGATCTTCAAAATACAAAGGGTAGTGATAAAAGTTGGTCGGAGCCCACTGATACACCGTCGGACTGACCTCACGGTGCTGATACTCTTCGGTGTTCACTCGATCATTGAAGTCCATCGGCAGTTGATCGGGAACAATACCCTTCATCGCATAACTCAGTGTGGGCTGAATTGTGCGAATATCTGTTTTCAAGCGGCTCGCTGGAGCGGTATCCTCGCCCGCGACAACCTCATCCTGGCCTGCCGTCTGCATGACGCCGGATGATGACGAAACCGCGATCGGTGCCGCATCGTAAAAGTCGACCTCCGGCAGTGGCTGTTCTTGCAGAGTGATGTTGTTCATCATCTTGTCGTGTGCACTGGCCAGACGCTGCATCGGTGGCTGCTGTGGTCGTTTCTGCCCCGGCTGGACTCGACTGATCATCTTGCCGGAACGTTCTTCCCACCATTCACCGACGGACTCAGCGGAAGACGAGACAACACCGCCGGACAGAACATAATCCATCCGAGCAGAGAAGCCTTCATCGACATTTTGAGTACGGCTATAACGTCGATCGGCCGACGGAGCAACTTGATGCCGTGCCTGCTCGGAGATCGCTGGCGCACTCGTGGTTGCCGGTTCCGGTGGCATTTCAGCACCAGCGGGAACAACTCCCTTTCGCTCAGCGAACAGTTGTTCCGGCGGTGCCCCGCCAGCCTGTGTGACTCGATGTCTTGTCGTCTTTCGGACAGCCGTCGCTGAGGAGGCCATCGAACGTCGCACTCCTTCATCTGCGGTCATCGCTCCGGCAATTTCCGGACGCTGAACAACAGAGGGTGCGGCCCATGAGGTCGCCCTTGTGTTATCGGCGACGGCATCCGAAGCCGACATGAACGCAACCATTCCCGCGAGACCTACGCCTCGCAGGAGGTTGTTCATGCCAGAAGCGGAATCAGTCCTTCGGGGCGTGCTCCACAGAATAGTTTGGAGCTTCCTGAGTAATTGCGATGTCATGTGGATGGTTCTCCCTAACCGACGCCGCTGAAATCTCGATAAATCGAGCTTTTTCTCGCAGCTCCGCAGTTGTCCCGACTCCGACATAACCCATGCCGGAACGAAGACCACCGGTAAGCTGGAATATCAGCGGCTGCAAGGCTCCTTTGTAAGGAACGCGACCTTCCACGCCTTCCGGAACCAGTTTGGACTGGTCGCCCGTTGGGACATGTCCCTGCCGGTAACGTTCACTGCTGCCCTTCATCATTGCTCCCAGCGATCCCATTCCTCGGTACCGCTTGAAGCTTCGACCCTGGTAAAGAATCATCTCACCAGGACTTTCATCGACACCCGCCAGAAGACCGCCGACCATCACAGTCCACGCTCCTGCAGCAAGTGCCTTCGTTATATCTCCGCTGAAACGAATTCCTCCGTCAGCGATAATCGGGATTCCGCTCCCCTTTAAAGCTCTGGCCGCATTTGCGACCGCACTTAACTGGGGGACACCGATGCCCGAAATTATCCGAGTTGTACAAATAGAACCTGGCCCAATCCCGACTTTGACGGCGTCTGCACCGGCATCCGCCAGAGCTTTTGCGCCTTCTTCCGTCGCGATGTTTCCCGCAATCACATCGATATGGAGCTGACGCTTAATCGCCCGCACCGTTTCGATCACGTTCCGAGAATGACCATGTGCACTATCGACGACCAGTACGTCAACACCTTTTTCAACCAATTGAGCGGCTCGATCGAGATCAAAAACACCTACTGCAGCACCAACCCGCAAACGACCGCGTGAATCTTTTGATGCTCGCGGAAACTGCAGGTTCTTGTCGATGTCACGGATCGTGATCAATCCCTTCAACTGATAATCATCGTCCACGAGCAGCAGTTTCTCGACCTTGTTTTGCAGGAGAATTCTCTCAGCCGCTTCCAGGGTCGTATCTTCCGGTGCAGTGACCAGATTGTCCTTCGTCATTACTTCGGAAACCGGTCGATCTTTTGATTCCAGAAACCGCAGATCCCGGCGAGTCAGGATGCCCACCAGCTTCCCATTAACCGTGATCGGAACACCGCCGATGTTTCGCTCGTCCATCAACCTCACGGCTTCACCGGCCGGCGTGTCTGGCGGCAATGTGACTGGATCGACGATGACCCCATGTTCACTGCGCTTCACACGATCCACCTGCATGGCCTGCTGCTCAATGCTCATGTTTTTGTGAATAATGCCGATGCCGCCCAATTGGGCCATCGCCACGGCCATGTCACTTTCAGTTACCGTGTCCATCGGGCTGCTGACGATCGGCAGACTCAGGCTGATATTGCGGGTAACATACGAACTGATGTCAACATCGGACGGGATCACTTCGCTGTATCCGGGTTCCAGCAGGACGTCATCAAACGTCAGTCCGCGATAGGCGATGCGATCGTGCATGTTGGGGGCTCCGTGGAAAGTGGTCAGTAATCAGTAATCAGTAATCAGTGGTCAGATTTGAGATTTCAAATTTGAGATCAGAACATGTGGTCTGAGGTCTCGAATCAGCAGTCCGTTACTCTTCAGAATCAGGGGACTCTTCAATCGTTTCAAGCTGGGCACCCTTCTTCTGAATCGTGGCCAGCAGATGATTCGAAAGTCGAATCAATGTCGGAATGTCCATGTTCTCCGCACGATCTTCCGAGGTATGTCCCAGCTCGGAAAGAAGCTGATCGATCTCAGGCTTATCGAGTTGCTGTCGATACAGTGCCACAAGGACACTCCGGATGAACTTACGTCGCAGCGTGAAGGCTCGCCGCAGAAAGTCCTGATAAAACCGACGATCGTGTATCCGATCTGCTTTCTCCTGATCTCGCCAGATGCTGACGATCGCGGAGTCAACTTTAGGGCGAGGCCAGAAGACGTTGGGGCCAAGACGACGCAGAATGCGGACTGTTCCCTGCGACTGTATCCAAGCCGACATCGCGCTGTACTTTGAACTGCCCGGCTCGGCTTCCATCTTCTCGGCGAGTTCCCACTGAATCGTGCAGACCATGCGTTCCCAGGGAAGATCGGATGCGATGATGTTGGAAATCACCGGGGTCGCGACGCTATACGGAAGATTGGCCACCAGCTTCAGTCGACCATTAGGAATCGAGGCGACGTGATGGCGGATCACGTCACAAATATGAGGATCCAGCGTGTTCTTGTTTTTCAGGATATCGCTGTTGATGAGCGTGACATTGTTGCAGTCCTGAACAGCCTCAGCGGCCAGTGCTGACATGTTCTTGTCGATATCGATGGAGATGACTCGTCCCGCTTCCTGAGCCAGAAACGCGGTCATGCCACCAGTTCCTGATCCGACTTCCAATGCGACGTCGCGAGGCCCCAGTTCGGCGGCCCGCACAGCGAACTCAATCAGATTCACATCGATCAGAAAGTTCTGTCCCAGATCTCCGCGCGGGTTGATGCCGTGCTGCTGGAACAGCGACATCAGGAAGGATCGCGTCTGACGCTGGACTGCTTTCATCGGGGAGGTGGACTTTCCTGATTCAGATCATTGTCGGGAAGAATGTTCGTGTTTGGCCCCATCGAAATTCCAGGGGCCGCGTTAATAATGCCGAGCGAAGAAGCGTTTCCGAATCGACGCTCAAGGAGTTGGTCCACGTACTTGCCCAGAACGTCATTTTCAATGTTGACGACGTCGCCCACGGCCACACGGCCCAGCGTTGTTACCTGAAGCGTGTGAGGAATCAGGGCGACAGAAAACTGATCGTGTGTCACATTCACAACCGTCAGGCTGATGCCATCAACCGCTACGGAGCCCTTGGACACGAGAAGCCGAAGCTGATCTGGTCCCGGTGCAAACCACATGTCGATCCAGTCACCACTGCGAACAATGTCGGTCACTTTCGCGATACCGTCGACATGTCCCTGAACAATGTGACCACCCAGCCTGGCGTCTGCTCGCAGAGATCGCTCCAGGTTGACTCGACTGCCAACCACGAAACGCCCCAGATTGGTCTTCGAAAGAGTTTCAGTGCCAGCTTCGAAATCCAGCATCCCATCGTGAATGGCCACAACTGTCAGGCAGCATCCGCAGATTGAAATACTGTCGCCTAAAGCTGCATCCGTGGCAGCGAAACAAGCGGTGTCCGGTGCAATCGAAAGGCGCAGCCCAACCGGTAGTGAGGCGATTTGCCGGACAGTTCCCTGTCCTTCCACGAGGCCGGTAAACATAGGGCTTGCACTTGTATGCAACGAGAAAACACTGTCTCCAGTGCGGGATGACAACCCGGCGCGGTTCAGAAAACCTGACACCATCGATCGTTGCGTGGTAATCCTATCAAATCCACGGCCGAATACACCCAATCGGTTCGAACTTTCCCGCCCTTAACACGGGGAAGCGCATTTTTCGAGTCGAAATCGTGGTTCATCCACATTCGTGGTGGCATCATTCGGCCCATTTCGGAAAATGCCGGGGCGACTTTCGATTGATTGTATCCTGCCCGTGGAATGCCCGTGCCAGCCAACCCAACGAACAATTCAGGGTCCGACGAAGAGCCGGAGACCATAACTGATCTCTCGGAGCTCTCCTTTGATTTCGAAGACGCAGCGCCCTCAAATCGTCGCCCTGCCTACGGTTCCGCGACCAGCGAGCCGGATCTCACGGAGTTGAGCGAGGAGCTCGAACTGCTGGATTCTTTGTCTGGACAAATCACCGGGGACGGTCCACCGGAGTTCTACTGCAAACCGCTGGGACAATTGCTCGGCCCTATGTCGCTGGCCGAACTAAGAATCATGGCGGAATCCGGCGCACTCGCAGAAGACGATCTCGTCTGCTACGGTGAAGCTGGAGAATGGAAACCCGCAGCTTCTTTCGCAAGGCTGGGGGAATCTCTGCATCGTGGATCTTCGATTACCGCCGAGCCCGTCGCCAGCGCTCCTCCGTCTACCCGCAGACTCTTTCAGACGGGATACAAGCCAACAGGCGACTCTTTCGGAGAAGACAGCTCCGGGGCAAAGCCATCAATTCCGACGGAACACTCAGCCCCACCCGCAGAGGCTCCACAGATAACTCCGACACCTGGGGCCGAGTCTGGAAGTGTCACGGCGGATGCAACAGCATCTGCTGCGAACAATCCTGCTGACGCATCCGGAGTCGTCGATAACTCTAACGCCACCTCCGAATCGGAAACTGAAACACAGGCCGCGGAATCTCCACGTCGAAAGAAACCGGCTAAGAAATCACCGGTCGCAAAGAAGGCTGGCAAGAAGTCCGCAGGCAAAAAGAAGCCAGTTAAGAAACGCAACGATGAAGACGATGCAATTCTGAATGACATCTTCAGCGAAGTTTTTGCCGACGATCAGAAAACACAACGCCCGGCGATGCCGCCTGCTGCAAGTTCTCCATCGGACGCTGCTGCTCGCGCGGAATCACCTTCGACCGTGAATGAAACTGCCGCCGCGAAAACCTCTGACACAGCAGCCACCAAATGATGAAGCAACAATAAAGTTTCACGCCTCCCATTGTTGACCCACGAAAGTGTTTGACCCACGAAAGTGTTTGACCCATGGCTGACGTCTTCGGGTCGTTGCGAGATCAGAACTGACATCTGGTGATCTGATAACAATCAAACTCACTGAGGCACAACGTATGTGTGGCCGCTTCACGCTCAGAACTCCAGCTGCTCAAATGCTGGAGATCTTCAATCTGGTCGAGATGCCAGCGCTGGCGCCACGTTACAATATCGCACCGACTCAATTGGTGATTTGTATTCGAAGCGTTGCCGAGGATCCGAAGTCCCGCGAAGCTGTGCAGATGAAATGGGGCTTAATCCCGTTCTGGGCGAAAGATATCGCCATCGGCAATCAGATGATTAATGCTCGCGCGGAAACGGTGGCGGAGAAGCCTGCGTTTCGAGCCGCCTTTGCCAAACGTCGTTGTTTGATCCCGGCCGACGGTTTTCTGGAATGGCAAAAGCTAAGCACGGGCAAGAAGCAGCCGTGGCTGATGGAGATAGCTGAGCAGCAACCTTTCGCGATGGCAGGGCTTTGGGAGTACTGGACTCCGAAAGGCGATTCGACGGCGAAGCCCGTTGTTTCGTGCTCCATTATTACGACATCCGCGAACGAAGACATGAGCGTTCTTCATGATCGCATGCCGGTGATTCTGCCAATCGAGGCGTGGGCCACATGGCTGAGTCCGACTGCCAATGCGACTCAATGCACCGCACTGCTGAAGTCATTGGAGAACGGCCTGTTGACGAAGACGTGTGTATCGACAAAGGTGAATCGCCCGTTCCCGGACAATGCCGAATGTCTGCAGCCCGTTGATCCACCGGAAACGTTGACGAAGCCGATGGCCGAGGAAGGCTAAACTGTTCTGGCTGGTCTCCCGACCGAGCCAGTCGCTCCGAGCGAACTTCTCACCCCGCGCCAACGCTCTACAAAATCGCCAGCGGGTTGCGGCGTGATTCCAGAGTACCTCTTGTTACTCCGACGCGATTCATTGCATTCAGAGATTGCCAGACATGTTCTCCCGTCACCGTGCCATTCAGGAGCTGTCGGTACAAAGTCAACAAGCGATGGATCTCGGCCGGTGATTCTCGCAGCAGTTCAATTCGAAAACGACTCACGCCAGCCTGCCTCAGATCCGTGACAACTTCGGCCGAGCTTTGAGCGACCGCGTTGAACAGAGTGTTGCGGCAGCCAACGTCAGCAACCAGAGGATGATCCACTCCTGTGCGATCCCGCAGTTCAACCTGATGCTCGTCACATGGACGACCGCAATTCGTCTTGTTGGTTCCTGGTGACAGCATTGCACAGAACACGCAATGTTCCATATGAAACATTGGCATGTGTTGATGGACGACAATCTCCAGCCACTGTGAAGGCACCCACTTCACAAGCTCCATCAACTGATCACGATT